>CANCJF010000055.1 GCA_947378245.1 Bacteroidota bacterium | reverse complement strand
CATACTTGCTACAGCAAAATTCATACGGCCATTTCCTGTCATTCCATTTGGTGTAATTAAAGCCATACCATCTAACTTTGCTTCGTTATTATAAAATGATAACGGAATATCTGTAGAATATGCTTTTAATTTATTCCCTTTAGGAATATAACATATGTAAGATTTTTGTGATTTTACATCTGGAAATTGTACTCCAATTTCAATGGGTTTATTTTCAAATACTGCATAGCCAACGGTTGAATCTGGCAGGAAGGTAAAAGCTCTTGAAACCGAAGAAGATTGAACGAAATCGATTTTACCTGAGCCTTGTAAACCATTATTTGATAAGACTATTTTATTGTCATATTTCGCACCTGTTCCATAGAAATCATACCCCCCTTTTGGGGCATCTTGACTAAAACCAAACGAATAATCAGGCATAATTTTTAATTCTTGCTTAATAATTGGGAAAATACCAGCGGAATTTAATTCACCTTTTAATCTAAATGCTTTTTCTTTAAAATTATCCAAACTGTCCATTGTAAAAGGATATACATCAAAATAAAAACGAGCACTATCATAGGCTCCTTTGTATAAAGATTTCTGGGCATAATATACTTTAACATTGTTAAATACTGTTATTTTCGGAAAGTCAGTAACAGTTTTAGATTTACCAGATCGATTACTTGGAGCATCTACAAATAATTCACCAGTAATTCCTGAAATCACAGAACCTGTTGCGATTGGATGTTCTCCATCCTCCTTTTTAAGTGGTGCAACTCTAAACAGACTAGATTCTGTTTTTAAGAGTTTGACTTTATTATCCTCGTATACAAATTTAGCATCTAATGCATTTATCTCCATTTTACCAGAATTCATCCATCCATTAAAAATGAAATCCCTGTTTTTTTGAATAGTTACACTTGAATTCTTAGGAAACACTGCGATTTGTTGTATTTCTGACAACGTAACTTGATCAACCGCCTCCAACTTCATATCCAAAGTGTTCAAATTCAATGTTCCAAAATATGGAATTTCACGTCGTACATCTGCTTGTTTATTGAATACTCGCTGTAATCGTGTTAAATTTTCATCTTTTTCAATTTCTTCTTGAGTTTTACCCTCAATTTTTTTTGGACGCATATCAGATACAAACATCAAATTGTCATAATCAATTTGGTCAACTCTAGCTTGCACAAAATTAAATAGTTTTTGGTTGATAGTCACAATTTTAGTGTCCAAGTCATAACTTATGAAACCAAGGGAATTCAATTCTAAGATCATAGATTTTGCTTGTTCAATTGTCTTATTCATTGCACTTGCTAATTCCCCTTCAGTAATAATAAACACTCCTTTCTCATTGCAGAAATTAGCAATACCAACTAATGGATGAACTTTTTCCATGGCTTGTAAACGTTCATACAACCTACCGTCAAATAATGTTTTTGATTCAAATCGTGCAACTCGTTGTTCTTGACTTAAACCATGTTCGTACGCAAGTTGAAGCTCATCTTTTCCTTTAATCCAAGTGATTTTAGGTACATAGAAATCAAGATTATGGTAAGAACTAGAAAAAGGAGCTGATGACGCTCCATTTTTTCCTCGTGTAAAATCTATTGAGTGATGTTCTAAATTGTAAATAATATCAAGACCAGGGTGTGCAATAGAATCACTTTTACCAATAAAAATTGCAATATGACTATTTGGCGAAATAATTTTTTTAGGATCGACCGAAATCATTTGAGAACTCATTTTTATAAATGCCTTTCCTTTATCGAAAATGGTAATTGTAGCTGGTTCTTTGACAGTACCTAAACCTTCAAAACTATTTCCTCTTTGTGCAAATCCACCAGAATAATCAACATCTTCTTTTATATTTTTGATATACAATCGTTTATCAAAGGAAATAAATGAAGGAAAAGTACGATCTACTTCTCTTGTTACAACAAATGCTCTATCCGTTAATTTTCCTAAAATAGGTTTATTAAAGTATGGGGTTACTAGTAAAACGGTGTCACAATCCAGATTTGCCATTTTTAAAGAAATGGCAAAATGTTTTAGAGTTGCAAAATTTGATTCTTTTTGCATACCCACTTTTAACCAATTAATTACACCACCATTTCCTTCGAACTTTTTAAACACAGGATCATAGATTCCAGAAGTTCCATCTACCACAATACTGTCGTGAAAAGGTTTCTTTTTATTTGATTCATGATTAGTATTCTTAGCATAACATACTAGTTTTCCATTTTCGAATTTAATAACCGGTTTATCAGTTACATCGAATGAAAATTTCCCGCCTTTAAAAAACCACACATGGTTTGGAGCATCTGAAATAATGCCTTTTGAAAAGAAGTCGGAAGAAAGTTCAATGAAATCTTTAAACTTATTTAAGTTCTTAGAAGTAAGTAATTGATCTACAGCTGTATGCCATGCTTTATAACTCGCGCTTGATTGTTTTTTTTCAATGATCGAATACATCGAATACACATAGTTGTAAATTTCAGGATATGCATGAAGTTTTTTAGTTTCTAATAAGTTACAAGTCTCAACCATGCGTTTGAAATAATCATCTGGAAAATCAGATGTTTCAATCAACATTGTTTGAAGTTCTTTTTTTACGAAATCCCGCGGTTCAGAAGTTTTAATATCAGCTAACGCATTCATTAATTCTTTAACGAATTTCTCTCTGTTTTGAGAATATGTTTGAGCATCCGAAAATGAAAAACAAACTATCAACAGAAAACTTATTACAAAACCAATTACTTTATTCATCATTATTTTTTTAAAAATTGAATAGCTGCCCATGTTTCTTTTGTAAATTTCTTTACAAATTCAAGTGATTGCAAACGTGCTACTTCGATTAATTCATCTACATCCGTTTCAAAGAAACCACTAATAATTAACGTTCCATTTTTTACTAAGTGTTTAGCATATGAAGACATATGAGCTTTAAGGACATTTTTATTAATATTTGCTAAAATAATCTCAAATTCCATACCATCAATCAGATCAACATCCCCACATAATGACTTACTCATTATACATGAATTTCGCTCTAAATTTTCAATGGTATTTTCTACCGACCAAGGTTCGATGTCAATAGCAACAATTTCATTCGCGCCAAGTTTTTCAGCTAAAATCGCTAATACACCTGTACCTGTTCCCATATCTAATACACGCTTAGGAAAAGGAATAAACTCCATCATTGCTTTAGTCATCATCCAAGTTGTTTGGTGGTGACCAGTTCCAAATGACATTTGAGGTTGAATGATAATTTTCATCCCTTTTACTAAATGCTCATCATGGAAAGGGGCAATAATAGTCAGTTTATCTTCAACAAATACAGGTTGAAAATCAGATTCCCATAATGCATTCCAATTTTGATAAGGAATTTTTTCAATGGTAGTTTTTACTTTAAATTCTTCACTTTCTATTCCTAATATAGTTTCAGTGATTAAATGATCCTCAACGAATTCGTCCTCATTAATATAAGCTAATGTTCCTTTGTCGGTATCCATAAAGCTATCAAATCCGATATCTGAAAGTTGAGCTATTAAAATATCAGTCCAAGGTTCTTTTGGATAAATTTCAATGTTTAATTCAATTCTTACCATCAGAAAGAGTTTGCAATACTATTAAAATCAGTGCTTTTTAATGCTGCCCCTCCAATCAATCCACCATCTACATTTGGGCAAGCAAACAATTCAGAAGCATTAGAGGGATTGCAACTACCACCATATAAAATAGAAATTTCAGCTGCTAAATCTTTCGTATATTTCTGCGCTAGTGTTTCACGAATATATAAGTGCATCGCTTCTGCTTGTTCTTTAGATGCTGTTAAACCAGTACCAATCGCCCAAATCGGTTCGTATGCTATCGTTATATTTTTGAGTTGATCACCTGTTAAATGAAATAAACTTTCCTCTAATTGACTTTTAACAAATTCATTTTCTACCCCTTGTTCTCTAATTTTTAATTCTTCTCCACAACAGAAAATAACATGAATATCTAATTCTAACGCTGCATTCACTTTTTCTTTTAAAAATTCATTATCTTCTTTTAAGATCGTTCTACGTTCGGAGTGACCAATTAATACATAAGAGATCCCTGCATCTTTTAATTGGTTTATTGAAATTTCACCTGTAAAAGCTCCTTTATCTTTTGGATAAAAATTTTGTGCGCCAAATTTTAAATTAAGACCTAATTTTGCTATTGATGGAATGTAAATTACTGGAGGAAAGATAATAACTTCTACATTTGACATATTGATTTCTGAAACTTCTTTCGCTAATTGGATAGCTTCATTTTCTGAAAGATTCATCTTCCAATTACCAGCTAAAATATTTTTTCTCATGTTTATTTATTTAATGTATGTTTTTTTATCCAATCGTAAGATGGAATAGATTTCCCAGGAAATTTTCCAATCACCTTACCGTTTGCTATAATTAATAAAGCGGGATTAGATCTTGAAATCGCTTTTAGTTCTGTAATATCATTACTAAATGCTGCAACAGGGAAATGGTGTTTTTTTCTAAACATATTAATCTGTGGACGTAAAGCATTACTTACGAATACAAATGGTATATGTTGTTTAGATGATTTATAGAAAATATCTTTAATATCATTTAATTCATCCAATTCAATTTTTGTTAAATCTTTGGAAAATAGAACGTAAATTAAAGGTGCTTTTGTGATGAAATCACGAAGACTCACTTCATTCATACTTGTTTTATTTACTGTGGATTTCTTAATTAAATCTTGAATAAACTTAAGTGATTTTTCTTCTTTCCCTAATTCATAACTTTGAATTGTTGGGTTAAATTGTGAAGTAATCGAAGGTAATCGTGTAGCTACAATTTCTTTAGTGACCATCGTATCGTATTTCCAAGTGGCTACTTTTTCCCAAATTTTAGAATTAATATACTCCTTGCTCGAAGCATCAAATTCTTTGATTTGACCATTTTTAACATTTTTATAGACCAGCAAGCTTACATATTTACCTTGCACACCATCAAACATTTTTTGTCTAAGGTTATTTCCTTCCGCATATGGTCGATAATCTTTTAATGGCTCATATCTTAACACATAAGAGACAAAAAGAATGCAAATTATCACAACAGACAGTGCTGCTCCCCAATAATTCCCTAAGTACTTTCCTCCCATTCTATTAATCCATAATGCAGTTATTAAGCACACGAATCCAAAAAACACAGGGAAATACCAACCAAATACGTAGGAGAAAAATAAAATAACAACAAGAGAAATAGATAAAATATACACGTTTTCTTTTGTTGTATTCGGGAGTATTCGTTTTTGAGTAAAGAAAATCCAAGCTACAAAATAAAGTAATAAATAATCTTTCCATAAAGATTCTGAAGGTGTTAAAGATCTACCAACAGAACCTTTCATCGCATCACCAAAACAACCACAATCAGTGACACATTGAGGTTGTTTCATTTCATCTACTACAATTTCTTCTTTAGAATCAGAAATAATTTTTATTTCTTTATTAGTTTTAGCTTCCTCTCTTTTAGCTATGCCAATTGGATCATTGTAAGAATAGGTATCTCTATCTAAAAACTTTTTGTTTGCATCACAATTTGCAGTATGCCATGTTAAAAATGTAAAAAACAGCATGGTAAGTAATAACATCCACGACGTGAATTTAATTTTAGCTCCTATGAGTACTAACACACCAAGAACAATTTCTACAATACAGATGAGTACACTAAAAAACAAGGCAAAATCAATGAGAAATTCTAATGAAAATCCTGGTAATCCAAACCATTCTTTAATTCTGAAAGCAAGTGCCCCATCTTCGAAATATTCTTCTAATTTATAACTAAATCCTATTGGATCATTTGCTTTGATCAAGCCTGAAACAATGAATAAACCTCCTACTAATACCCTTGAGACTAAGGACATAAATAGTTTACCTTTAAAAATGATTAGACCTACTATACTAACTAGTAGGATCGCTAACCCACTTAAAATTAACGGTAACATTACTTTTTCAAAATTAGGATGAAACCCCATAGTAATCAGTGTAACACCAATTAGATTCACTAAAATAAACACAGTGTTTAACACGAATGATTGTCCTTTCCAATCAAAAATTGCTTTCATAATTATTAATTTTCAGATAAATGAATTAAAGAAAATACGGCATAATTCAACATGTCAAAGTAATTTGCATCAATTCCTTCACTCATAATTGTTTTTCCTTGGTTATCTTCAATTTGTTTGATACGTAAAATTTTCATTAAGATTAAATCTGTTAATGAACTTACACGCATGTCCCTCCATGCTTCACCATAATCATGATTTTTACGTTGCATTAATTCAAATGCTTCAAGAGTATAATGATCATAGAATGTTAATGCACGTTGCTCACCAAGTTCTAGTTCAGATAATTCTTTCTGTTCTAATTGAATCAAAGCCATAATACAATAATTTACAATCGCTTGAAATTCTTCATACACTCCTTCACCAACAAGACTTTCTCCAGTTTCTTGTAGTGTACGAATTCGTTGTGCTTTAATAAAAAGTTGATCCGTTAATGAACTAGCTCTAAGTATTCTCCACGCTGTTCCATAATCTTTTGTTTTCTTTGAAAAAATTTCTCTGCAGGATGAAATTACTTTTGTATATTGTTCTGTAGTTTTTGACATTTTAAATAACTAAAATAGACCTTGAAGATAATAATTTTCCGATGATTGACAATATACGTGTAGGCAAAAAATTGGTTGATTTAGTAACACCAAAGGTGATGAGTATCCTAAATTGTACCCCTGATTCATTTTACAAAGGCAGTCGAATTGATTCTGTTTCTGATGCATTATTTCGTGCTGAAAAACATATTAATGAAGGTGCAGACATCTTAGATATAGGTGGATATTCTTCACGACCAGGCGCAGATGAAGTCTCAGAAAATGAAGAGCTTAAGCGTATTATTTCCGTAATTGAATCTATTCACAAAGCCTTTCCTGAAATACTTATTAGCTGTGATACATTTCGAGGAAAAGTTGCTTGTGAAGCATTGGAAGCGGGTGCTCATCTAATCAATGACATAAGTGGTGGTGAGATTGACCCGAGCATACTTAAAGTTGTTAGTAACTTTCAATGTCCTTACATTTTAATGCATTCGAAAGGAACTCCTCAGACGATGCAAAATTTGACTAATTACAATTCTATATTTAAAGAGGTAGTTACCTATTTTTCTCAAAAACTAAATGTCTTACAAAAATTAGGAATCAATGATGTAATTCTAGATCCTGGTTTTGGATTTGCGAAAACACTAGATCAAAATTATGATCTCTTTAATAGAGTAGCTGATTTACAATTTTTAGGTAGACCAATGTTAGTTGGAATCTCAAGAAAGTCAATGATATACAACAAATTAAAGATTACACCTGAAGAGTCGTTGAGTGGAACTACAGTCTTACATACAAAAGCAATATTATCAGGTGCGAAAATTTTAAGGGTACATGATACAAAAGAGGCAAAACAGGTTATTCAATTGATAATGAATAATTGACAATGCACAACTATCAATTATCAATTGTTCATAGTCAATTACCAATTGTTCATTGTCAATTATTTAAAAATCTCCACCACCTCCATTATTGTCATTGGTAATTTTCCCTTTTTTAGATACTTCTAATTTACCAAATTTATAAGCAAGATTCAAGTAAAAACGACGAGTTGTTTGTTTAAATGTTGATGTTTGATCAATCGTTGGTAAGTCAACGTGAATCCTGAATTCCTGGGTGTTAAAAACATCTGAAACTTTAAAACCAATTGTCCATTTTCCTTCTTTAATATTCTTTTCTCCAGAAATATCCATAGATGCACGAGGTTGAACTGTTCCTTGAGGAGTTATAATTGGAGCATTGTATTTCCCATTAATTTGGATAGATGCTGTTTTTTTCCAAAAATCAATAGAACCAATGTATTTCACACTCCAATTAAAGCCTGTAGTTGGTGTTTGAAGTACTTTAGAGTCAGAATATTTGATTTGATTACCATTAAATGAAAGTACATTCTTCCACCATGTAGTAGGACGATAAGTGAAAATTAACTCTGTTCCAAAACTTTGAGATTGGTCAATGTTAATATAAGTGACTGCCGCATAACCATTTGAATAATACATTCGATAACGTTGAATCACATCCTTGGAATCTCTATAATATAGACTACCATTTAACGAAAATTTCTTTTTTGTTAGTCCTACGCCAAATTCATATGAATCTATAAATTCTGGACTCAAAGCCGGGTTCCCTTTTCGAAGATTGTAAGGGTCAGCATAGCTTGTAAATGGATTTAAATTTTCACTTGTTGCTCGATTGATACGTTTACTATAATTTAATGTAAAATCAAGATCTTTAACGATTGAGTATGTTAAAAATAATGAGGGGAAAAAATTGAAATAATTTTTAGGATAAGCGAGAGTTTGTGACACTAAATTTGGAGTTTGAAAAGAGCGTTCTAATCTAATTCCACCTTGGTATTTAAATTTACCAATATGTTGTGCAAAATTTCCGTACGAAGAATAAATTTGTTCGATGTAATTATATTTAAATGTAGATAAATTATCATTCACAAAGGTACTCAAGCTATCTGTTTCAGAGTGAGAATTTATTGTTAAATTTCGAATAATTGATTTGACACCCGTCTCAATACGTATGTTTTTTGGTAGTACTCTTACATAGTCAACCATTATTGTAGATACATTGTTTTTTTCAAGACTTGATAACTGTTGATTTTTTTGAACTGAACTAGGTAAAAAATATGTTTGATTATACTTTCCACCAGTTGTATCATTTCCAAATGATTGTGTTGCATCAATACTTAAAGAGCCCTTATCTTCTTTAAAATCAAACTTATAATTTAAATTTAAATCTACGTTTTTTTGTTTAGATGGATCAAATGAAATTCGATTCCATTGAGCTAGAAGTAAACTATTAACATCTAACTGTTTATTTACTAAATCCCCACCACGATTTCTTTCTCCAACACTACCGGTAACATTAAATCCTAATACATGTCGATCTTTCAGATAAAAATCGGAACCAAATTTCAAAGTATGTCCAACATTATAATCTGTACCTAGTCGATTTTGATTTAATCTAAAAAGTGAGTCACCAAAATGTCGATTCATTTCTCCAAAATTGTTGCGTTCACCTTCATAGTGTTTATAGGAATATGTTCCGTAAATATTCATTTTGGAGTTTCTCATACTTAGGGATGTTGACCCGTTAAATATATTTCCTGAAGCAGAACTCGTATTTATATTTCCATTGATTCCTCTTAGCTTATTCTTTTTTAATACAATATTGATAATTCCGGAAGTACCATCTGGATCATATTTTGCGGAAGGGTTAGTAACTAATTCTATACGTTCAACCATGTTGGCGGGTAGTGCATCTAAAAAACTTTTAGCACTATTCCCAGTAAGTGTACTTGGTCTACCATCAATTAGTATTGTTACATTTCCATCTCCACGTAAAGAAATTTTACCGTCTTGGTCCACTTCAACGGATGGAATATTATTCAAAACATCATTTACAGTGCCGTTACGTGAAGTTAAATCTTCAGAAATATTGTATACTTTTTTATCAAATGAAGTTTCAAGAATTTTTTTATTGGTAATTACCTTTGCTGCTTCTAGCTCTGTTGACTTTTCAGCTACCAATTTTACAGTACCTAAAACACGATCTGGTTTTTCAATATTGAAAGAAATATCTCGAATCCACTTAGTTTCGTAATTAATTAACATGATTTTTGCAAAATATTTACCCGCAGGTATTTGATAAAGCATAAATTCACCTTTAACATCGGTGTAAACCCCCATAATAAAAGAAGAGTCAGATTGAGCATATAGTTTAATAGATGTGTACTCAAGTGATTTTTTAGTGAGCGAATCTATAATAGTTCCTGATAAGACACCAATTTTATTTCCACCATTCGGTCGCTGACTCCAAGCGTTAATAGTTAGAATCATCATGCATAATAGTGCGTATAATTTTATCATATAAATTATATTTTAATTAAATTATTAATCGATAATTAACAATGATAACTATAATCAATCAGCAATTGAATATATGACAATTAAACGTTGCCCAATATCCATTGTCAATGAAGTTAATTTGTTATCAATTTCCCTTCTGAAAAATAAACAAAAGATTTATTAAATAATTCTACAAGTACAGAACTTCCGTAAATGGAATATAATGCATCTTTTTGATTGCTTATCATTGTTGTTTTTCCTTCAATTGAAACCGAAACTCCTCCTTGAAAATTTCTAAATGCAATCACATTGTTTTTTAATAAATAATCATCTGGTTTATAATTGCATACCGCTTTTTTTTCGCCATTAAACAATGTGAAAAATAAGTTGTTTTCGTTCCATAAAATCACATCATCTTTAACATCCCAAATACCACTATTAAAATCCGTAATGTTCGTTTTTTGTCCTTGTTGATATTTCCATAAATTCCCAGCTTGATCCTCATATACTATAAATCCCCTACCCCCTTTATAATTTTTCATATACATTCCTTCGACATCCATAAAAGTACCTTTGTCAAATACGGCAAACGTTTTATTTATAGCGTCATTAAAACAAACAATGTCAGTTCCTGCTTGAAAAGTAATACCTAATTCAGTTCCGCCAACCTCATAAATTTTGCCATTCCAAAAAATTCGATATACATCACCATTATCTTTAAATCCTATAATATTTTCACCTATACAATCTGGCATCATCAAATCTCCGGTTTGTTGCATAAGCTGGATGATTTCACCGCGGTATAATACATTTAAAGTTTTAAAGCGTGTGTCTTGAAAAACCACTAAACTATCTTTCACGACATAATCTCCACCAAATAAAGTGAGTAGTTTTTTAACTCCTTTATCATAACTATATATTGCAGAACCAATTTTCCACACTACAAGATAATCGGAGAACTTGTAATTTACATTTTGAATAGCAATTTGCTCAACTTTTTCACCATTGTATATTTTGAAATTTCCTTTGCCGTCAATGTATGGAGCAATATAATCACCTGCATCAAAGGAAGTAATTCTCTGCATTTCTAACATACGTATATTCCCTTTGTAAAAAGTTTGAAAGTAACCATTGTAATCAATAAAAGGAGCTACTTGGGTAAAACCTTGAATCGAAATAAATAAAATAAAAATACTTACTAATTTCATGGGGTGATTAATGTCGAAGGTTTAGTTTTATCAATAAAAATTAAGTAATCACCATAGATTGAAGGGACTACTAACTCCTTAGTATAAATTAGTGTCTCAGGCGCTATTTTATTTAAATCAATCAAAGCAAATTGATAGTTAAATTTATGAAGTTTACTGGCTAACATAAATTTTTTAGGTTTTTGAATTTTTACAACGCCTTGATAGGAACCTCGTTTACCTTTATAGTTTATTGGTACAATTGAAATGGTATTATAATTTTTCTTTAAATAATCTCCAATATTAAAGTCTACATAGTTATCTATTGATTTCACAATCCCTGGTTCCACATGTAGATTTGCTCCAAGAATTATTACTTTTTTATTCTTTAATTCTGTTTTTAATAAATAATCTACATTACAAACCATATTCACATCACGCATGCACATGTATTTTAGCGGAGATTCTTTTTCAATCCAAATTTGATGGGCGTAATTTTTGATACTTTTTAAAGTTTGGAAATTATGCGTCAAAGTATCTGTATAGAAAGATTGCGCTTTAGCTATTAAATTTAGAAAAGCTTTTTGATTGTTTATGATTGTTGAATCTTGAAATTCGTTTTCAATTAAGCTTTTTAAAACAAGGTGGTAGACTTTTTCTTCTATCTCATTCGGTTTAAAGTCTTTAAAAAATAAATGATGATAATAATGATTTTTAAAATGTTTTCTCACAAAAAGTCCATGCATTTTAGAATCAAAACCAAGTACTTCTAATTGATCGGAATGATACAATTCTAAAATGTTTTTAAACTCCTTTGTATGTGCCCAACTTTTATAAATGTTAGATTTTAAGTTATGTTCCTCTTCCCCTTTGATACTTTTAATTTCGTTGTTGAAATCGTTTTCATGATGTTTTTTAATCATTTTTTGAATGCTTAACAAACTTTCAAAATCGGATTCAATTAATAAAGTAGTAAAACCATATTTTTGAACAAGTTCTGTGATGATTTTTTGGTTAACCGTCATCGCAACACCATCGTAATGCGCTTCTTCCCCTAAAATCACGATTTGTGTACTATCTAGACTTATTTGATCCAAAAGGGACGCTATTTTTGAGGTGTCAAATTCCGTCACTCCCTCTAACTGAGCAATAGCTTTTCCATTAAGCAAAAGCAGTAAGCTGAATAATAAAATGTTAATCAATTTGAGTTTCATTTCACAAAAAAAAACGTCCTTCTCTAACTGAAAAGGACGTTTAAAAATAATCAATAAAATTTTAAGAAAGGAATAAAATGCATTTATCGAGGCAGACAAAAAATTAAAACCGCAGTATACTTTAGTATATGAGGAATTTAATTTTGAAGTCGAACGAAGAGAAATACATTTTATTAATTTCTTATTTATACTAACATTGAAACTGGATTCTCTAAGTAACCCTTAAGTGTTTGTAAGAATGAAGCACCAGAAGCACCATCCACAACTCTATGGTCACAAGAAAGCGTTAATTTCATTACATTACCAGGGACTACTTGTCCGTTTTTCACTACAGGTACCTCACTAATCCCTCCAACCGCTAAAATACAGCTATCTGGTGAGTTAATAATTGCTGTGAATGAATCGATACCAAACATACCTAAGTTAGATATTGTAAATGTATTCCCCTCCCAATCTGAAGGTTGTAATTTTTTATCTTTTGCTTTTTGCGCAAAAGATTTTACTTCGTCTCCAATTTGAGATAAGCCTTTTGTATCTGCAAAACGAACAACAGGAACTAATAAGCCATCTTCTACAGCTACAGCAACACCAATATGTACATGGTGGTTACGACGAATAACATCACCTAACCAAGAAGAATTGATTGCAGGATGTTGTTTTAAAGATAGTGCTACTGCTTTCACAACCATGTCATTGAAAGAGACCTTCACTCCTTCTTTTGCATTCATTGTTTTACGAGCAACAATTGCATTGTCCATGTTTACATCTACAGTTAAGTAGAAATGTGGAGCTGTAAATAAACTTTCAGAAAGACGTCTAGCAATTACTTTGCGCATTTGAGAAACTGGTTCATCTACAAAAGATTCAGTACCAGCAACGGATGTGTAATTTGCACTGCCTACTGCAGGAGTATAAGGCACATAATGATCCACATCACGTTTTACAATACGTCCACCGTCACCAGTTCCATTTACTGCATTAATATCAATTCCTTTTTCCTCCGCTAATTTTTTAGCTAAAGGGGAAGCAAATGTTCTACCACCGTCGTTAGAAATAGCCACTGGCGCAGCTTTTGCAACAGGTGCAGCAACAGGAGTTGAAGTAGGTAAAGCAGCTGGAACAGCACTTGGAGTAACTTCAACAGGAGTATCTACTTTATCTTCTACCGCTGGAGCTCCAGCTAATAAACTAGAAATATCTTCCCCTGGAGCACCAATAATTGCTAAAATTGCATTTACAGGAGCAGCTTTTGTTTTTTCAACACCAATATGTAAAAGGGTTCCATCAAAAAATGATTCGAACTCCATGGTAGCTTTATCTGTTTCAATTTCAGCTAATAATTCGCCATTTGCTACTGTATCACCCACTTTTTTATGCCATTCAGCTACAACTCCTTCCGTCATTGTATCGCTCAATTTCGGCATATAAATTACTTCAGCCATTCTATTTCTTTTTTAGTATTCTTTAATGTAAGGATAATCTTTTTGCATGTACACATCTTCGTACAACTCTTCAGGTGAAGGGTAAGGAGAATTTTCAGCAAATTCGATAGACTCTTCTACTTCCTTTTTAACCCAAGTTGCGATATCAGTAATTTCTGTATCGTTTAACCATTTATTTTCTTTGATTACGTCTAAACAATGGTCGATTGGATCTTTCTCCATCCACTCTGCTACTTCTTCTTTTGTACGGTATTTTTGCGGGTCGGACATGGAGTGACCTTTAAAACGGTATGTTCTAATATCTAATAAAGTTGGACCATCTCCTCTTCTTGCTCGTTCACACGCTTCCGCAATTGCTTCGTGAACCGCTTCAGGAGACATACCATTTACAGATTTAGATGGCATCTCATAGGAATCACCGATTTTAGACAAATCTTGAACATTTGTAGAACGTTCAACGGATGTACCCATCGCGTAATTATTGTTTTCAATAATGTAGATCACTGGAAGTTTCCACATCATTGCCATGTTAAATGTTTCGTGTAACGCACCTTGACGTACAGCACCATCTCCCATAGAAACGAAACAAACATTATCTGTTCCTTTATATTTTTCAGCAAAAGCAACACCTGTACCCATTGGAATTTGCGCTCCAACGATTCCGTGTCCACCCATGAAATTTCTTTCTTTATCAAAAAAGTGCATAGATCCACCTTTTCCTTTTGAACAACCTGTTGTACGACCATAAAGTTCCGCCATCAAGACACGAGGATCTGTACCCAATGCGAGTGGATGAGCGTGATCACGGTAGGTAGTCATGTGACTATCCGTTGGTCTAGACGCTGTAATTGTCCCGGCAACGATTGCTTCTTGTCCAATGTATAAATGGCAAAAACCACCAAATTTTTGTTGGATATATAATTGACCTACTTTTTCTTCGAAACGACGAATCAATAACATATCCGTATACCATTTGATATACGTTTCTTTCGAAAATTTTGTCGTGCTTGTGGAAGCACTTTTTTTCGTTGTTTTTGTTGGTTTAGCAACTGCTTTTGTAGCCATATAACTTATGTTAAATTTCAATCCACAAATATATAAAGGAAACTTATAAAAAAAGCTTTTTTTTCGTTCAACTTCAAAATTATATTCCCAACGAAATGTGAATAAATAATTACCAGTTTACTAAAGGATTTTCCTTTAAGAATTTAGCGATTTTATCTTTTGTATTTAATTCAAATTCAGTTGATTTAATACTTTCAGGATAAAGTAACTTATGGGAAAACAATTCTCGAAGTTTACGAACCTGTTTTGTAAATTCTCTTGTATCTGAATCCATAAAAACTTGTTCTACATAATCATAGACATAATCAATTGCTTGTTGAGATGGGTGTACTAAATCCTCTTTGTAAAAACGATAATCGCGGAGCACATCCGTAATTAACTCATAAGAAGGGAAATAGAATTCTTTTTCAGATATTGTTAAACGATTGGTTAATTCAATTAATCTTGCTTTACTTCTGTTATTTTCAATTAACCCATCCTTACTATGTCTAACCGGGCTTACAGTAAAAACTAGTTGAATTGTAGGGTTTAATGTGTATATTCTTTCCGAACTCATCTCCCAATCTTGCAGCATTTCACCGACAGAACTCAAAACTTTCACAAACGAATCGTTCGGCATTTTGTGACAATTCGCTACTACAGAAGCATAATCATCACGTTCGTATCCATAAGCTGTACCGAATGTAATGAATAAAAAACTAGAGGAACGTATCGCTTCAAACAAACTAATTTGCAGATCGTTTAATTTCTTTAATAGACTTACTTTTGATACATCGCAAATATTTCCAGACCCGATCCAAGAAAAAAACAAATCATCTCGTTGGATGATAGTTGATTCAAAAGAATCGGTTAACAGCAAATTTGCTAGTGCTGTTGGGTGAAAGATTGTACCAAATGGATTAGCACAAACATGGAAACCACTCTCTATTAATTTAAGTGCGATCTCATCAGAGAAACAACTTCCTAACAACGTTATTTTATCTCCAATTTTAATTTTCTTAACAGAGATATCTGGATTAAAATCTAATTGTAATTTCATTTAACGAGTATGTAAATCAATAGTAAAATCGTACAATTCTTTCCATCCTTTCCACCTTCCATAATTGGAAATTGATTCATTGTGCCATAATGGAATAAATTCACCACCATATGTCATGATTTCTTGATATAAACTTTCCACTTTATTTTTACTCTCAGAAATTGAATAGTTTAAATAATCTAAAAATGTAGCGTCCATATAACAAAAAGAGTGAACTGTAATATTTGAAATGGAATTTTTAGGTAAATCAAAAAAAAGAAAAGGTCTAGCGGTGCCCGCTCTAAATCCAACATTCGATGCGTAACCCATAGAATAATCATGTTCGACATTGTATTGTTGAAGATTCCTATAAGTAAAAGGTAAGTTTAATTTTAAATAATGTTGACGTGACAACAATACATCTTGTTCCAGAATTTCTTTGAGTCTATCTATTTCTTTCTCCAAATAAAATGTGCTAAAATTTGACTTGTAACTCGGATGAATACCTACTTGTATATTGCTTGCAATATCTTGAATGAGTGTAACATGTCGTTTATCTAATGACGAAACATTGCGATCATATTTTGCAAAATCACCAATCAACCAAAAAACTAGCGGTTCAATTTGTTGATTTTTAAGAGCTAAAATCTCATCAAATGTATCATATGGATCTTTCAGCTTTCCCAAAGTAACATCCTTTCTCATTTCTAATGAAACCTGATTTTTTTTCCAACGGTCTTTAAGTATACCAATCCAGCTTCTCAATCCTTCTTTCCATTGATACGCTCGAACATTATCTATATCAAAAGTTGGTATAAATGTGATTGGGATTTCATCATAAGGAATAGCTTTCTGATATTCCTTCTCCATAAATGAAATTAGATCTTCACACCAATGGTCACAAATACATTGTTCTAACCAATCAAAACGAAATTGTAAACTAGTTGTAGCTTCAAAACGCTCATGAATATCTCTTTTTTCTATTAAATACTCCTCGTAACGTGTTATGATGTAAAATATGGAGGCAATTGGATCAACAATTCCATTAAATGTTAAACATTCTTCTTGATAAAAAAGTGTTTTTTCTAATTGATATTCAATGATTTCTTCTGAAAACAACACTTCTGAAGGTAGAAT
>CANCJF010000054.1 GCA_947378245.1 Bacteroidota bacterium | reverse complement strand
GCCACATACCTTCGTCTGCTCTTGAAAACAAACTCGTACAAAGCACTGTTACAAGTACAAAAAGTTTCATTTTTCTCATAATCAATTAGTTTTTTGTTATCCTACTGAAAGGGCTAAATTATTAAATAGTTATAGGGGTTAAAATTAATATAATAATCGATTATTCATTAGTTAAGCGATAATAATCTTTTTAACAATTTTATTTGTTTAATAAAAATATGCTGGCGGCATTTCCTAAGATCGCTGCGTTTTTATCGTGTAATGCTGAAATCTTAATTTCTACTTTGCCTTGGAATATACTTAGTAAATTTTTCTCCATAACCTCACTTACTTTTTTACGGAAATTCTCTCCGTTTTGAGCTATTCCACCAAATAAGATATATGCCTTTGGATCTGAAAATGCACAAAAATCTGCTAATGATTGTCCTAATATTTGTGCAGTATAATCTACTATTTCATTTGCAAAAATATCTCCTTTCTCAGCAGCCGAAAAAATTTCTTTTGCTGTCAAAGGATGGATTGAATTTAAAGATGAGTTTTCTTTATTTGTAGAGCTTAATTCATCGAAGGATCTAACAACTCCTGTTGAGGATGCGTACGTTTCTAGACAGCCTAATCTACCGCACTTACAAAGTCTTCCATTTGGAATAACACGTATGTGACCAAACTCACCTGCATATCCATGTTCCCCATAAACGATTGTATTATTAATAAATACTCCACTACCTAAGCCTGTTCCCAAAGTAATGGTAACGAAGTTTATAAAGTCTTTTGCACAACCAAACAATTTTTCTCCAACCGCTGCAGCATTTGCATCATTTGTCAATATGGTAGGTAGATGAAATTTTTCTTCAAACATCGCCCTAAGTGGAATACATCCTTTCCATAGAAGGTTAGGGGCGTAGTCGATCGTTCCGTTGAAATGGTTTCCGTTAGGTGCACCTATTCCAATTCCTTTTATATTGTTTAGATTTTCCTGAATAGTTGGCTCAATAAATAAATAATCGATAAAATCTTGAGGTGTTCGGAATGATTTTGTTGGAATACTATTTTCGAAAAGTACAATACCTTCCTTATCTACTAATCCAAATGCAATATTGGTACCTCCAATATCAATTCCTAAGGCATATTTTTTATTATTCATCTTCTGTTTAGGTCAAAAAAAAAGTCCTTTAAAAAGGACTTTAAATTGTTTTAATAATCATCATCTTCATCAAGAAAGAAGCGGTTTTGTTTGCCACTTTTTTTATAGGCTTGCATTTTATTCGCTTTTGGTCGATCTTCTATTTTTTTCATAACAGGATCTTTCTTTTTTTCTACCACTTTATTGATTGTTGGTTTAGGTATGAAAATTTCAGGACTTGAAGAAGGTTCGTCGTCGTCATCCTCTCTTTTTTTGAATGGAGATGAATTGGAAGTGTTATCTCTAGGTTCTCTATTATCTCTAACGAATGGTTTTCTGTCGTTGTTGTTATTGAAATCTCTTTTTGGAGCACCATTAGAACGGTCTTCCGCTTGTTTTACTGCTATTTGACGACCATGCATTGTTTGACCGTCTAAACCTTTAATTGCAGCAACAGCCTCATCGTCGTCTCTCATTTCAATAAAAGCAAATCCTTTTGATTTACCTGTTTCTTTGTCAATGGCAAGTGAAACTTTGTTTACTTGACCATATTGCTCAAAAGCACTTTTTAACTCCTCTTGAGTAACGCCGTAATCTAATCTGGCAACAAAAATGTTCGTCATAAGTTGTTTTAAAGTAGAGTTTTACCTCTTTATTTTTAGTTGATTATTAGTTTATTCTATTCCGAAATTAACAAAAAAATGTTTTAAGGGATACAAAGGGATGAAATATTTTTAAAAAATGATTGAATTAAGATATCTGATTAAAACTGGAAGTATATAAATGGTTGTATTTCAGCCGATTTGAATTGGGTGACAATAAATATAACAAAGATTAAATAAATGGCTTTAACAACAAGTGGCGACCTAATCACAGTGTTTTCAATGAAAGACTCCCATTTTTTTGGTGTAAAGTGTATGAAATAACCAATAAATGCGACAGCCAATACCGTTTTATAGCCGTTTATAAATTCAAAAAATATTTCAGGTTTAAAGTGGAAGCTAATTTGAGTTAGTACTTGAGTTGCAACGGTCATGTTTTCTGCACGGAAGAATATCCAACAAAAACAGATGAAGTGAAAGGTTAGTATCCAACTTAAACTTCTAGTTAACCAACTAAATTTTAAATTTTCATTTTTTGGAGGAAAAACAAGCATCCATCCTTTGTGAAAAATAAGGGCAACACCATGCATTGCTCCCCAGATAATAAAACGGAATCCAGCACCATGCCATAAACCACCAATTAACATGGTTAGAAACAAATTTATATAGGTTCTTATTTTCCCTTTTTTATTTCCACCCATAGTGATATAAACATAATCTTTTAACCATGTGGATAATGAAATGTGCCATCTTCTCCAGAATTCTGTAATGTTAATAGATTGATAAGAGGAATCGAAGTTGATATTAAAATGAAATCCCATTAATAAAGCAATACCGATAGCCATGTCTGAATATCCTGAGAAATCACAATAAATTTGAAGGGCATAACCATAAACTCCAGCCAAATTTTCTAGTCCCGAATAAAGTGTTGGATTGTCAAATATTCGATCAACAAAATTTACACTGATATAATCGGCAATAATTGCTTTTTTGATTAATCCACTTCCAATTAGAAAAACAGCTTTTCCAATCATTTCTTTTGTTACAATTACAGGTTTGAATAATTGCGGGATAAAATCTGAAGCTCGAACGATTGGTCCAGCAACTAATTGAGGGAAAAATGAGACGAAAAAAGCATAGTCTAGAACGTTTTTTACTGGTTTCAATGTTCCTCGATAAATATCAAATGTATAACTTAAGGATTGGAAAGTGAAAAATGAGACGCCAACAGGTAAGAAGATATCCATTGGTTTGAAATGGTAATGTGCGAAATCACAGAAGATTTCATAGAAAAAATTTGTGTATTTAAAGTAAGCTAACAAACCTAGGTTTAGAACAACACTAATTATTAAGATAATTTTTTTGTAAAGTTGATTTTTTTGTTTGTATATAAAATTTGCTAGTGTGTAATCAACAACTGTTGAACCGATTAATATCATAAAATATAAACCGCTAGATTTATAATAGAAGTATAAAGAAAACAGCGTAACAAAAGTTGTTTTTGCTCGATGATGTTTGTGTAAGGAAAAATACACCAACATAAAAGCAGAGAATAAGAAAAGAAAAATACCAGAACTAAAAATTAGAGGTTCTTCTGGAATGTAAAGGAATTGATTCCAAATTTTATTATTGTCGAATTGAAACATATTTGTTATATGCGTTGATAATTGCTTTGGTGAGTAAATTTCCTTGGTGAATATATCCATCTTTTGAATAATGGATACCATCTTTACTCAATAAATTAGCTTTTTTCCATAAAACTGCACTTTTTTCACCCCCAGTGATTGAAAATAAATCCCAATATGCAAGTTTTTTATCGGAGGCATATTGAATTATCGTTTGTCTTATTAAAGGAAGGTTATTATTAATGTGGTGATAGTAAAAAGAGTTTGCTGGTGTTGTTAAAATAATTGGTGCATTTGGATTAGCGATGTATAATTTAGACACTAATGTGTCAATCTCTTTATAAAATTTTTCAGAGTTGTAGTTCTTTTGAAAAGATTCGTTTGTACCTAATGAAATTAATATAACGTCAGGGGATAGGCTGGATGTTTGATTACAAAAGTCAGCGGTTTTGAAATAATCTTTGTATTTAGCTCCATTTATTCCTACACAATGATAAAGTATCCCTGAATTTCCATTTTCTAACAAAGCACCAAAAAACGTAAAGCTTTTTTGAATTGTATCCGTTTTTAAGGTCGAAATCTTAACGATTGATTTGTTTTTAGCGATTAAAAATGTTGATCGATAAGGTAGTTCAGGTTGTTGACTTGGAAATAATTGATTGGAAGAACTGTCTGAAATTTGAATAGTATAGGTAGAGTCAGCTTTGGTATGATAGAGAATTATTTTATTAAAAGAATAATCCATACTATCTGTATTATAAGTCTTAAGTTGAATTAAAGCATTTGAATCTTGAGTCTTAATTGACATTCCTCCTAGACCGATTGATTGAGAGATTTTGGAGGAAACACAGCGAGTGCTTTTCCAATTATTTGAACTAGTAGTTTGGTAGTTAAAAGGCTCGTTGGATTTTGAAATTTTTAATGGGGAAACAAATCCTCGTCCAGCATTTCCAAATATTTTTTGAAGTGAAACTCTTGTTGTGTGTGTGATGTAATCCGCTTGAAGGTGAGAGTCTCCGATGTGTAAAATGTTTATTTTTTGATTGTTTCTTTGTTTTTGGGCGTAAAGTTTTTCAAAGAAAGTAACAGCAAATTGAGCGTTCGCAATTGTATCTCCTTGAATGTTTTCAAAGTTGTAAACTTTAGGAATGTTATACACTAAAGTATCTTGTGCATCAATGTAAAAGCTAATGAGAAGAGTTGCCCATAGCACGCAAATGTGCTTGTTTATCATTGTGTTTTTTGTATTCGTATAACAAAGTATTTGTAAAGATACCAGCGATTTTTTCCCCTCCTTTAAATGTTAAATGTGTAAAGTCTTTGTTTGCGAGTGGAGGAGATCCCATTACGTATTTTACAATCGTATTTTGACCTCCCATTGCTTCAAACATATCCCAAAATGCTACACCTGCATTTTTAGCAATTTTACGTTGTGCTTCAATCATCAACGGAATCGTATTCATTGTTTGGTATTTTCCATTTTGACGAGTGCCTCTATCGGATACGCTAAGTAATAGTATACTTGCGTTAGGATAATTACGTTTCATTCGTTTAACCATTCTAGTCATGGATCGAACGTACCAATCTAAGTTGTTTGTCGTTGGTCCGACCACATTTAAGCCATATTGTAGGACAATTAATTTATAATTTTGAAGTGAGTCGAATTGCTTATGTCGGATATCAGAAATTTTAGCTAGAGCAACTCCAGAGTTGCTTTTCATTCCAAAATTATCTACAACTACCCCTGAGCTATCCTCTACAGAAATTCCATATAATTTTAGATGTTGACTAGCAGGGAAAACAAATGAAATTTGATTTGTTCTAACATTTGGTAAATTTTGTGCTTCTATTTTGTTAGATGCAATTGTTTGAAAGTTCATTGTTTTACTTCCAATTGCGTAGTTGATGATTTCTTTGTTTGTTGTTTCGTAAAAAACTCGAATGTTATTAAAGCGTTTAAGTCTTTTATTTGATTTTACTCCTGAGTAAGTAACTAGATTACCGGGTAGAGCATAAGAGCAATATCCTGCAGCAGCGAAGGGAATATTTGATTTACCATTGGTAATGATGTTGTATGTGTTGAATTGTTTGAAGCGATGTAAGATTGTTTGTCTAAATCCAGCAATTTCAGAAGCGATAGGAACAAAGCCTACACCGCCGCCGCCAAAACGATTTTGCAACAATTTACGTACTTCAGCAGTTAGAATATCCCCTTCAATGAAAGAATCCCCAAAAAAAGCAATACGAGTTTTACTTTTGTTTTCGTGAATGTCTTTTAGAGCTTCGAAAATGTGGTTTAGTGCATTCTTTTTTGGAGAATAATCTTCAAAACAAATGGTACCTGTTGGACATGTATCCACAAATTCTTTTTTGATTAAGGGTTTTTGAAAGGATTGAATTGATTTTTCTACTTTGATATCACTAAAAACATCTACTTTTTTAAATTCATATCCAAACAGTTTAGCATTAGGTATAAAGGAACAGATAATTAGTCCTAATAACACCAATAATGGAAGTAGAAATGAATGAAAAAGCTTGTTTTTAAGCATTTTTGATTTGATTTTGATTTATTTTGAAGCTAAAATTATTCAATTTTTCACTTAAAAAAGTTTGCAAAACTAATTTATTATTCACGATTTCCAAGAATTTTTCCAGAATGATTTATTGAAATTTTCAGTGCGTTGTTAATAATCCGTTTATGAATTGTTAATAAACTAGACACTTGTAGAGAAGCAACCTAATACATTAGTTTACGTTTACTTATATTTGTACGCGAATAAGTAAAATTAATTTACATTTTTATGAAGAAAATTGTATTGTTGTTGGTGGGAGTTCTTATTTCCTGCTTGAGTTTTGGCCAGACGAAGATTTGGTCATCTGATTTTAGTAATGCAGCTGATTGGGATATTACATCAAATGGACCCTCAGGTTTAAATTGGGTATTTACAAAAATAAAACCATCATCTTTAAACGCTAATAATGGGTGGGTTAAATCATTTACGGCTTTTAATTCAGTTACTTACGCTAATAATTTTATTGCTTTAGATGCTACAAATGCATGTTCTGGAAGTAGAAAAGCTATAATTACTTCAGCGACATCATTTTCCACTTTAAACAAAAGTAATTTGGTTATAAAATTTAGTCAGTTATATGCTAAGAGCCCATCAGATGTGGCAACAGTTGAAATAAGTACCGACAACAAGCTTAATTGGAAACAATACACTTTTAATAATAAATATGCATCTAATACTGGATCTACTAATCCTGAAAATGTTGTAATTGATATTTCTGCTGATGCTGCAGGTAAATCGAGCGTATGGGTAAGATTTGTTTTTACTGGAACTACAGGTGCCTCAGCAACTGATTACGGGTGGTTTATTGATGATTTTTCAGTAGAAGAAATTCCAACTGTAGATGCTTTAGGATGGTTTGGCTTTTTTAAATCTAAAACATCTTCTTGTGGCTTAGTAAGTGATTCAATTGGTGTTTATGTTATTAATAAGGGGTTGACACCGTTAACGAGTACTACAACAATGAATTATAAAATAAACAATAATTCAACTGTTACTGAAAATTCAAAATTTTTAGATATTCATACATTACAACCTAAAACATCACTTGTAAAAGGGGATACGGCAATTCATTTTTTCTCTAGCAAAATTGATATGTCAATTCCTGGTACAACATATAATATATTGGCTTTTGTAAACGCTCCATCTGATGTAGTAAGTTCAAACGATAGTGTGAAATTTTCTATTATAAATTACAGCAGTTTAGCAGTGACAAATTTAGTTTCATATAATGAAGATTTTGAAAATCAAACGTTAAATGGATTTACTACGGAAGACGTCGATAAAAAAGGGTTGAAATTTGGATTGGCAGCTTCAGGAAATTTAGCTGTTACCACTTCGACTCCTTCCTCAAATTTGTCTTGTTTACGAATATTTGAAAATAATGTTAAAGGCACTTCAGATGATTGGGCTTTTTCTAGATGTTTGGATTTAGATCCTAATTATACATATACATTGAGTTATTACTCAAGATCAAGTTCTACAAGTCCACAAACTTATGCTGGTAAATTATCTGTTAGCATTGGTAATTCTGCAAGTTCGACAGCTATGACACAGCCGATTGTTACTGCTAAAATATTAACTCCTGATGCAAAATATTATAAAAACACATCAACTTTTATAGTAGATAAAGCAGGAACCTATTATTTAGGTTTTAGAGGTTATAATACATCTGCAGATTCAACGATTGCAATTCGTATTGATGATATATCATTGTCTGCTAAAGGTAAAAATGCAGATATATTGACTTTTAGTTTGAAAGCTCCTTCAGTAACTGGTGTTATTAATGGTAAAAATATTACATTGGATGTAGCATCAAATACAAATGTTTCAGCATTAATTGCAAATTTTACAACATCACCAGGAGCTATTGTTAAAGTATTAAATAATACTCAAAATAGTGGTACTTCTATAAATGACTTTAAAAATTCAGTTACTTATGTAGTTACTTCTGAAGATGGATCTACTACAAATAATTATTCAGTTACAGTAAAAGTTGCTGCGAGTGCTAAAAGCTCACTAAAAGAGTTTTTAACATTTCAATATTCAACAAATCCAGTTTCGATTGGTGTTATTGATTCAGTGAAAAATACAATTTCCATTAATGTTCCTTCAGGAACAGATGTTTCTAAGTTAGCACCAATTTTTACAACTTCTAATGTATCTAAGGTTACAGCTGGGACATTGATTGGATCAACATCGCCTTATACAATGGATTACACGGTAACTGCGGAAGATGGTTCATTCAAAAAGTATATAGCTACAATAACAGTAGCTGCATCACCAAAAAGTTCTGCTTGTGAATTAACTTCTTTTGGCATATTAACACCTTTAAAAGGTGGTATTATTAATGGTACAGATGTTTCTGTAACTTTACCAAGTGGTACTCTTATTAATTCATTAATAGCAACTTTTAGTGTATCGGATAAAGCTACAGTAAAAGTAAATAGTTTGTTACAACAAAGTGGGGTAAATTCTCAAGATTTTACTCAACCAGTTTCTTATATTGTTACTGCAGAGGATGGAACAACAAAAATGTATAAAGTAACTGTATCTGTTTTGCCGACTACCAACTTAAAAATTTGGAGTTCAGATTTTACTAATACTTCTGATTGGACATTAAATACAGGTGATTTAGTTTGGCAAATAGTTACTAAAATCCCTGACACTACAGTTTCAAAAGATTTACATCTTTATTGGTTAGATGAAACTAAAGGGTCAGAAATTACTTCATTTAATTCTACGTCTAAAGGAAACTTTGCCTTATTAGATGCTTCGCATGTTTCTACGAAAACAGGAAGAAGAGAAGGAATTATGACTGTTGCAAGTCCTATTAATACATCGAATAACAATAAAGTTATCTTAAAGTTTAATCAATTATACAGAAGTTATAAAGATTCTACTTATGTAGAGGTTAGTTCGGATAATGTAAATTGGTCTACTTTTAAATGTAATAAAAACTATTTATTTAATCAACAATCATCCAATCCAGAATATGTTTCTATTGATATTTCATCAAAAGCAGCTAAACAAAATGCTTTATATCTAAGATTTAGATTTAATGGAATTGCAGCAACAAATGATTTTGATTATGCTTGGATGATTGATGATGTGTCTTTAGAAGATGTACCGCTAAATGACTTAGCTGTTATTGGTGGAGTTATTAAAAATCAAACACAACAAATTCAGAGTTGTTTAGGAAATGAACAACTTGGGATATATGTTGTAAATAGAGGTATTTCTCCAGTTTCGGCAGGAACACCAATCAGTTTTTCTGTAAATAATGGTAAAATTTCTACAGAAAGTGCCGTTTGGTTAGATATTAAAACCAAACAAACTAAATCTACACTTGTTTATGGAGATACTGCATTATGTTTATTAACAAATACAGCTGATTTATCTTTAGAAAAAAGTTATACGATTAAATTATTTACAACATTATCTGGTGATGTTTTTGTGAATAATGATACTACTACATTAAAAATTGACAATTTAGCAGTAAAATCAATTACTAATATTAATTCTTATACTCAAAACTTCGAAAATCAAACCTTTAATGGATTTACTTTTGAAGATGTTGATAAAGGAGGGTTTGGTTTTGACATGGCTACAGTAGGTAATACTTCTATTACTACGAACACGAACGCGAACTCTTTATCATGTATTCGATTAATAGATTACAGAAAAGGAAGTACAGATGATTGGACATTTTCTCCTTGTCTAAATTTAAAACCAGGTTTTCTTTATTCATTTACTTACTATACAAGATTAGGTAAAACCGTTCCGGGTGCAAATAATACGACAGTTCCATGTGCTGCTCAGGTTGAAACGAAGTTAGGAAAATCACCTAATTCATCAGGAATGAGTCAAACTTTGACTTCTATCAAGCAATTGACAGCTGATGGAATATATGCCAAAACGACAGCTACTTTTACTGTAAATGAAGATGCTATTTACTATTTAGGATTTCATGGTCAAAATTTAGATACTTCGAAAGCAATTTCACTGAGATTTGATGACATTTCTTTGACTGCTAAGAGTACTCAATGTGATATTACTTCTTTTGATATTGTTACACCTGCTGCAACAGGTACAATATCAGGTACCAATATTGCAATTACTGTTCCATTTGGAACGGATGTAAAAGCTTTAATTTCAAACTTTGTTACTTCTAATGGAGCAACTGTTAAAGTTGGAACTACAGTGCAAATTAGTGGTCAAACCAAAAATGATTTTACTTTATCTCAAAGTTTTGTTGTAACGGCAGAAGATGGAGTTACAAGTAAAACTTATATAGTGAATGTAAAAGTATCTTCAGGAAATCAACAAAGTTCTGCGAATGATTTATTAACATTTAGTTTTGCTTCTTTGTCAATGTCAGGTACTTATTCTGGAAATAATATCTCTTTTACAGTTCCAAATGGAACAACTGTTTCTTCTTTGGTTGCTACATTTACGAGTTCTCCATTGTCAAATGTAAAGGTTAAAGGTGTGTTACAACAAAGTGGGGTAACTCCTCAAGACTTTACAAATCCAGTTATTTATGTAGTAACCGCTGAAGACGGAACAATAAAATCTTATACCGTTACTGTAACGTTTAGTTCTGGGAATACAAATTCATCAGCAGATATTATATCTTTCGGCTTAGCAAATCCAAGTGTCATTGGTGTTATTTCTGGTAAAAACATTACTGTAACAGTTCCTGCTGGAACTTATGTGAAGTCGTTAGTTCCAACTTTTGTTGTTTCAACTGGAGCATCTGTTAAAGTTTCTAGTATTAGTCAGGTAAGTAATGGAAGTGTAGTTGATTTCTCTGCGCCTGTTACATATGTTGTGACATCTCAGGATGGAAAAACGATTAATAATTATGTTGTAAACGTAATTCAAACACCTTTGTTGTCGTCAGATAAAGAATTGATAAGTTTTAGTTTTCCTTCATTATCTGTTTCTGGAACTATTTCAGGAAATACGGTTGGCTTGACAGTACCTTTCGGTACTAATGTTTCAGCTTTAGCTGCTAGTTTTACAACATCTCCGAATTCAACAGTACGTATTGGAAGTACTGTTCAGGTATCAGGTTCTTCAGTAAATAATTTTGTTATTTCAATTTTATATACCATAGTAGCACAAGATGGTTCTATAAAAAATTACACAGTAGTAGTAACACCTTCTGCACAAACAGGAGGTGGAAATGGGGCCGGCACAATCACATCATTTGCCTTAGGAAGTCCAATGATACCTGGGATTATTTCAGGAACGACGATTACTATTGAAGGACAGGCAGGTTCAGACATTACAAAACAACTAATTGTTTTTGGTATACCTATAGGATCTACTTTGACTTTGAATGGAATTGTTCAAACATCAGGAGTCTCTATTGTTGATTTTTCAAACAATCAGACATTTACATTAGTAGGTGCTGATGGTTCTAAAAAAGATTACATTGTAAAAGTTACGATACCTAAAAAAACCGGTAATTCTTTCACCACTTTTGGATTTTTAGAAACACCTACAGCAGTAACAACAATTGATACCACAAATAAATTGATAACTGTACATGTTCCTTATAATGCTCCTATCACTAAATTGACAGCTTATTATTTAGTTTCTCCAGGTGCAGTCGTAACTTATGGAGGTCAGCAATTATTAAGTGCATCTACTTATTTGAGTTTTATTAATGATCAGACTTTTGTAGTTGTTGCAGAAAACACTAATAAAACTGCAGCATATAAAATACATGTGATTGTTGATGCTCAAACTACAGGTATTGAAGAGGTGTCTATTTCAAATGTTGAGATTTATCCTAACCCTTCAAAAGGAGAATTTACATGTCACGCAAGCATTGATTCTTATGAATTAAAAGTTTTAGATGTGTTAGGTAATGAGGTTTATTTTTCTCTAATCGAATCAAATGGAACAGAAAAACATGTTTTCGATATTTCTGAATTTGGGTCGGGTATTTATTTTGCCTCTATTCAAGTGAATGGAATATCTACAATTGTAAAATTGGAAGTTGTTAAATAACTAAAATTCACCAATAGATTAATAGCCTCTTGATTTTTCAAGGGGCTTTTTCTTTTGTAAATGAGTTGTTTATAAATAGACAGCTAACGTCTCATTCTTTTATTTGATTGACTTTAATCAATACTTGTATTATCCATAAAAGAAACGTAATTTTGTAGCCCAATTTTGATTATGGAAGTACTGGAAGCGAAAGAAGTTTACGAGATTAAAACATTATATCCTTTTCAGGAAAATACTGTTTCAACGATCTTGGAAGAATTGAAAACTAATGGAGAGAATTTTAATTTGCTCTATCAACTTCCGACGGGTGGTGGTAAGACTGTTATTTTTTCGGAGATTGCAAAAAGATATATTCAAACATACGGAAAAAAAGTGTTGATTTTAACGCATCGGATTGAATTGTCTGTGCAAACATCAAAGCAATTATCTGCAATTCATGTAGGAAACAAAGTAATAAATAGCGATGTAAAGAAGTTAGTCGATAATGAAGAATTTCAATGTTATATTGCTATGGTTGAGACATTGAATAATCGTTTACAAGATGATCAAAACTTTATTCAAGATGTAGGGTTAGTAATCGTAGATGAAGCGCATTACAATAGCTTTCGTAAAATATTTCAATATTATCAACAAGCGAATATATTAGGTGTTACAGCGACACCATTAAGTTCGAATAAAGCTTTACCATTAAATGATAACTACAATAAGTTATTAGTTGGGGAATGCATAGCTTCATTAATAGAGAAAGGTTATTTGTCGGATGCTGAAACATACACTTATGATGTCAACTTACATGGATTAAAAATTGGTTCGAATGGTGATTTTACCGTAAGTAGTTCTGAATTAGTTTATGGTAATTATTTTATGCAAGAGAAATTGCTTTTTGCCTATGAAGAAGTTGCTATAGGTAATAAGACATTAATTTTCAATTCAGGGATTGACACATCACTTCGCGTAGAGGAAACCTTTAAAAAGCGTGGATATAAGATACGTCATTTAGATTCTACGTTTAGCGATCGCGACCGTAAAGATGTGTTGAGTTGGTTCAAAACTACACCGGATGCAATCTTGACATCTGTTGGGATTTTGACTACAGGATTTGATGAGCCTACTGTTGAAACGATTATTATCAATAGAGCAACACGTTCCTTGACATTGTATCATCAGATGATAGGTAGAGGTTCACGTAAACTGCCTAACAAAAGTCAATTTAAATTGATTGATTTAGGGAATAATGTTCGGAGATTTGGATACTGGCAAGATTATATTAATTGGCAAGATGCCTTTCGTTTTCCGGATCGTTTTTTAGAGTCACGATTAACTGAAGGTGATGATATTGAATTTGAGGTTGAATACGAATTTAATAAGTTACACAAGGAGCGTTTTGATATTTCGACATTAGAGACATTTAGCATTAAAGATGAATATTACGCATGTCTTGATCGAGGTGAAAAAGGGAAGAATGCAGTTGATGTTTCTTTAGAGAATCATTATGAAGCTGTAATGCAAACAGCAACAGATTTTTATGATGCTCTAGAAATCTTGGAATTATTACAAGAGCATATCGAGCATCGTTTGAAGCAATATACCAAATGTATTGCAAAGAGTACTCCCAATTATTTTAAGTATTTGATGGAAACCTATAATAGACAATTGAGACAGAAGTTTCGGGTTAGTTTGGAAGATGAGTAATCTCAATGTGTAAATGAATTAATGTGTAAATGTGAAAATTTAAAAACTATATATTATGTCAGACGATAAGAAGATAATATTTTCGATGGTGAATGTTTCTAAGCAAACACCAACTGGAAAGCAGATAATTAAAAATATTTATTTATCCTTTTACTATGGTGCTAAGATTGGTATAATAGGTTTGAATGGATCTGGTAAGTCAACCGTTATGAAAATCATAGCTGGTTTAGATAATGCTTATCAGGGAGATGTAGTATTTACTCAGGGTTATACCGTTGGATATCTTCCACAAGAGCCAGAATTGGATTTAACCAAAACGGTTAAAGAAATCGTGATGGAAGGCGTTCAAGAGACAGTAGATGTTTTGAAAGAATACGAAGAAATCAATGCTGCTTTCATGGATGAAGAGGTGTTGAATGATCCTGATAAGATGGATAAGTTGATTGCTCGTCAAGGAGAGATTTCTGATAAAATAGATGCGTTAGATGCTTGGGAGTTAGATACAAAGTTGGAGCGTGCGATGGATGCTTTACGTTGTCCGCCTGATGATCAGTTGATAGAGACATTGTCTGGAGGCGAGAAACGACGCGTTGCTTTATGTCGTTTGTTATTAAAAACACCAGATGTATTATTATTGGATGAGCCAACAAACCACTTGGATGCAGAATCGATCGATTGGTTAGAGCAATATTTACAACAATATGCTGGAACTGTAATTGCTGTTACTCACGACCGTTATTTCTTGGATAATGTTGCTGGATGGATTCTTGAATTAGATCGTGGTGAAGGTATTCCATGGAAAGGAAATTATAGTTCTTGGTTAGAGCAAAAAGGAAATCGTTTGAAAGATGAGGAGAAGACAGCGTCAAAACGTCAGAAGATGTTGGCTAAAGAGTTGGAATGGGTTCGAATGAATCCAAAAGCGAGACAAGCAAAAAGTAAGGCGCGTTTATCTAATTACGATAAATTATTATCCGAAGATTTAAAAGATAGAGAAGATGTATTGGAAATTCCAATTCCAAATGGACCACGTTTAGGAATGAATGTGATTGATGCTGAAAAAGTGGCTAAGTCATTTGGAGAAAAGTTATTGTATGATGATTTGAATTTCAAGTTGCCACCAGCAGGAATTGTAGGGATTATTGGTCCAAATGGAGCTGGAAAAACTACCATTTTCAAAATGATTATGGAAGAATTGATGCCTGATTCAGGTCAATTTAATGTTGGTGACACTGTTAAAATAGGATATGTTGATCAGAGTCATAAAGATATTCATCCTGAAAAAACTGTTTTTGAGGTAGTTGCTGATGGTATGGAGTTTATAGAGATAGGGAATCAAAAAATTAATGCAAGAGCTTATTTATCTAAATTCAATTTTGCAGGATCTGATCAAAACAAGAAAGTAGGAATTTTATCAGGAGGTGAGCGTAATCGTTTACATTTAGCGATGACCTTAAAGACAGAAGCGAATGTACTATTACTGGATGAGCCAACGAATGATATTGATGTAAATACATTGCGTGCTCTTGAAGAGGGAATATTAAATTTCGCAGGTTGTGCAGTAGTCATTTCACACGACAGATGGTTCTTAGATCGTATTTGTACGCATATTTTGGCTTTTGAAGGAGATTCTCAAGTGTATTGGTTTGAGGGGTCTTATTCTGACTATGAGGAGAATAGAAAGAAGCGATTGGGAGAAGCTGCTCCAAAGCGAATTAAATTTAGAAAGCTAGCTTAGAATTCTCTAAAAATAGTTTTTTCTTCGTTCGACTTCAAAATTAATTTCCTCATTTACTATTGTAAACTGCGGAATTAATTTTTTTCTGCCTCGATTAAACTATTTTTATAAAATTCAACGTCTAAAAAAACAAATAGATTAATGGCTGAAGAGCAAAAGAACAATCCTTTACACGGAGTTAAATTAGAGCAAATTGTAACTGAACTAGTTGAAAGACTTGGTTGGGAGCATTTGGGATATTTGATTCCGATAAATTGTTTTAACAATAATCCAACTATTAAGTCAAGTTTACATTTTTTGAGAAGAACACCGTGGGCTAGAGCAAAAGTGGAGGAGTTGTATTTGAAGAAGATAGTTAAAAATAAGTAACGAGAGATGGTCCTTCGACAAGCTCTTGATACGAAGTAACGAGTTAAGGGAGAGGTTATTTAAGAAATTATAAAAAATAAAGATATGTCAGTAAGAAATTTAGAGCCACAGGTGTTGTGGAAGCATTTTGCGGATTTGAATGATGTTCCACGTCCATCTAAGAAAGAGGAAAGAGTGGTTGCATTAATGCTGGATTTTGGTAAGTCATTAGGATTGGAAACGATTAAGGATTCCATAGATAATGTGATTATTAAAAAACCTGCTACTCCTGGAATGGAAAATAGAGCTACAGTAGTGTTACAATCCCATTTGGATATGGTTCACCAAAAAAATGGAGATACTATTTTTGATTTTGATACGCAAGGAATTGAGATGTTAATAGAAGGGGATTGGGTTACAGCAAATGGAACTACATTAGGTGCTGATAATGGGATTGGAGTCGCTACTATCATGGCATTATTAGAATCAACAGATATTCCACATCCTGCTTTAGAAGCTTTGTTTACGATTGATGAAGAAACAGGAATGACTGGAGCAATTCATGTTGATCCAAAAAACATTTCTGGAACAATTTTATTGAATTTAGATACGGAAGATGATGACGAGTTGTCAATAGGATGTGCAGGAGGAATAGATACTAATTCTTCTTATTCTTACTCAAATGATTCAGTAGAATCAGATGCAAAAGCGATTGAAATCACTATTAAAGGATTGTTAGGTGGGCATAGTGGTATGGATATACATCGAGGTCGAGGTAATGCGAACAAATTGTTGACTCGAATTGTTAGACATTTACTTGATCATACATCAGTTAGAATTTCATCCTTTGATGGAGGAAGTTTGAGAAATGCGATCCCAAGAGAAGCGAAAGCGACAATCGTATTTTCTTCTAATGATCAGCCTAAAGTTGAAAGTTTATTAGTAGCTTTTTCAGCAGAATTGAAAGTTGAATTAAAAACTGTAGAAACGGCTTTAGTAATTGAATTTAAGTCTGTTGACACTCCAGTTTTAGCTGTTTCAGCAGCTGATACGAATAAATTTGTAAATACATTGTATTCCGTTGTAAATGGAGTTTATCGGATGAGTCCAGATATTGAAGGGTTGGTAGAAGCTTCATCAAGTTTAGCTCGTGTAATTATAAAAGATGGTTCATTTACTACACAATCCTTACAACGTAGTAGTGTTGAGAGTTCAAAAAAAGACGTAGCAAATATGGTTAAGTCTTCTTTCGAATTGATTGGTTGTGAAGTTATTCAAAATGGTGATTATCCAGGATGGTCGCCAAATGCACATTCTCCAATCTTAACAATTATGAAAGATTTGTATATTCAACGATATAATGAAGAGCCAAAAATTAAGGCTTGTCATGCAGGATTAGAGTGTGGAATTTTAGGTAAACATTTTCCAGGAATGGATATGATTTCATTTGGACCAAATATTCGCGCTGCTCACTCTCCAGATGAGAAAGTTCAGATTTCATCCGTTCAAAAATATTGGGGGTATTTGTTAGAGATATTAACAAAGATTCCAGCAAAAAAATAATTAACAACCCGATTCTTTGATTAGAAATCA
>CANCJF010000053.1 GCA_947378245.1 Bacteroidota bacterium | reverse complement strand
ATAGCAACTTGTTGGTCATTAATCTGAAGATTTAAGAAATAAACACCAGGTACTAAATAATGTACATCTATACTTTGTGTACTTTTATTTAATTCATTGGTTCCAATTGTTTGACCTAACACGTTCGAAATTGAAATAAATTGGTAATCATTTTCACAAGATACAAAAAGAGTATTTTTTACAGGATTTGGATAAACAGTATAGCTAGAGAATTCGAGTGTGTTAATCTCTAACTGATTTTCAATAAAACAATTAGCTATACTATCTGTATAAGGCGTTGCTAAACTTTTACTAATTGTCAGTGCGTTAAGAGCAATTCCTGTGTTAGTACATTTATTTTGGATTGTTTTATCGTTACCAGCTACTTCATTGTTAAAATCATAAAGCAAAACTAAATCTGTTTCATTACCATTAGTTTTTGCTGTTAGATTGTTTTTAATTTCAGTTTCGGAAAGGACTTTTTTCCAAAATTTCAAATTGTCTAAGCTACCATCTAAAAATAAACTAACGTTTCCAGATAAAGATTTATATGCACCTATTCTAAGTGGTGCATCGCTTACATATAATCCATTACAAAAACTCCCAGAAATATATACGCTTTTTTCTTGCATACCATTGATGTAAAATTTTACTCCATCTGAATCATATGTGATAGCGATGTTTGTACATTCATTCGGTATGATTTTTCTTAAACATTTAACCGCGTTTGTATTGTTACAACTTCCGTTACAATTGAAAGCAAGTATCAAGGAACTATCTTTGTCAATTTGAACGTTATATGAAACCGAAGAATTACCACATTCACCTTCTTGTAGAATGACATTTTTATCAGAAAGCGCAGTAGGAGAAAGTTTCAATAAAAATTCAATAGAGAAATTTTTACTTAGGTTTAAAGCACTATTTTCTGCTACCAAAAGTTGATTTTCATCTTTTCGGGTAAAGGATAGCGTTTTGTTAGAGAGAATTGGTGTTTCAGGAAAACAATTAGCGGTACTATCCGTAAATGGTGACGCTAAGTTTTTACTAATTGTCAGTGCGTTAAGTGCCATCCCTGTGTTGGTACATTTATTTTGAATTGTTTTATCGTTACCAGCTACTTCATTGTTAAAATCATAAAATAAAACTAAATCTGTTTCATTTCCGTTAGGTTTTGCTGTTAGATTGTTTTTTATTTCAGTTTCTGAAAGAACTTTTTTCCAAAATTTCAAATTGTCTAAGTTACCATCTAAAAATAAACTAATATTTCCAGATAAAGATTTATATGCACCTATTCTAAGTGGAGCATCGCTTACATATAATCCATCACAAAAACTACCAGAAATATATTCGCTTTTTTCTAGCTTACCTTGGATGTAAAATTTCACCCCATCTGAACCAAAAGTGATAGCGATGTTTGTACATTCATTCGGTATGATTTTTTTTAAACATTTAATCGCGTTTGTATTGTTACAACTTCCGGTGCAGTTGAAAGCAAATATCAAGGAACTATCTTTATCAATTTGAACGTTATATGAAACCGAAGAATTACCACATTCACCTTCTTGTAGAATCACATTTTTATCAGAAAGCGCAGTAGGAGAAAGTTTCAATAAAAATTCAATAGAGAAATTTTTACTTAGGTTTAAAGCACTATTGTCGGCGACTAAAAGTTGATTTTCATCTATACTGTTAAAGGTTAACGTATTGTTTTGAGAATATAAAACTAAAGAGGAGAATAATGATAATAGTAATAAAGCTGTTCTCATATTGTTATAAAGTTTTGATTATAATTTTTTTAAAGATAAATAAAATATATAAATACTAGATTTAGTTGTAATGTTATATATACGTATAAATACCTGTTTTTTAATTGATAACAAAATACGCAATAAATATTTTATACTTTCGTTTTAAAAATAAGAATTAGATTGAACCTTTTGTTCGTTCGTGTGTATTACGCAAAGAATTTTGAATCAATTACCGTTTACTAAGAAAATGTACCAACACTTAAATTATCGCTCTTGACCAGATATCTTTGTGTCAATTTGCATGAACGAAAAAAAATACGACCAGTTAATTTTTCACAATTTTTTTAAAAATATGCAGAGTTAGCTTTGTGATCTAAAATAGAATATATGAGAATAAAAACGAAAATGTTGTTGGTAAGTTTATGTGTAAGTTCGCTTTCTTGGGCGCAAGTAAATCAACAAAAATATGCTGAATATTCAGGGATTGCAGATTCCTTGTTCAAATTGAAAAAATACAGCGAAGCGGCTGATAATTATACCACATCTTTTTCCTATTCTGATTGGAAAGCAACACCGAATCACAGGTATCAAGCAGGAGCAGCAAATGCACAAGCTGGTAGAATGGATAGTGCGTTTTTTCATGTAAATCGCATGATTGTTAGGGATTTATTCGAAGATACATTAGATCTAATCAAAGATACATATTTTACGCCTATGCATACGGATGTCCGTTGGAAGTCGTCTTTGAATACGTTAAAAGCAAAACAAGAAGTGCGCGAGAAAGAGTACGACCGACCTTTAATTACAGCGTTAAAAGAAATACATCATACAGATCAGTTATACCGTCAACAATTGGATAGTATTGAAAAACAATTTGGGAGGAATTCGAATGAGATGAAAGCACATTGGAAGAAGATTCAAAAAGCAGATAAAGCAAATTTAAAAGTCATCCGAAAAATTATTGACAAACGCGGCTGGTTAGGTCCGAATGTTATCGGACAAGAAGGAAATATGACCTTGTTTTTGGTAATCCAACATTCAGATTTAAAGACACAACAAAAGTACCTTCCGATGATGCGTGATGCAGTTCAAAAAGGAAATGCAGATGCTTCAGAATTAGCTTTGTTAGAAGATAGAGTTAATATCGGTATTGGACAACCACAAATTTATGGAAGTCAAATCGGTAGAAAAGACGATGGAACTTATTATGTAATTGCATTGAAAGACCCAGATAATGTGGATAAGTTAAGAGCAAGTGTGGGTTTAGAGCCAATCGCTCAATATGCTTCTTATTTTGGAATCACGTGGGATTTAGAACAATATAAAAAAGAAGTACCTGAATTAATCAAATTTATCTCTAAATAAAACCTCAATGAATCGTGGTGTCGTAGCAAGGACTACATAAATGAACAGGCATCACATTCATTTTGGGGTAAATGATTGATTTTTTTACTTTACAACAAAAACTCTAGTGCGTTTTGGAATAAGAAAATGATATAAAATGTTGTTGGTGATTAACAAAAACACTTAGTTTTAACTTTCAATTCACGTAAGATTATCCTATGAAATACCTGTTATCTAATGCTTTATTGTTTATTTCATTGTTTTCTTTCTCACAAACCAGAGAACTGTTCAACAACGAAGTAATTCGATTTCAATTACCTGTAAAAAATGATACCATTGAATTTTTGGTGGCAGATACGGTATTGAAAACTAAAAAACCGGTCTTACTTTTTTTACAAGGTTCAATGCCCTTACCCATGTATTTTGAATTGAAAGGAAAGAAAGAATTGTTTGGAGGTGGAATAGCTAATTTTAATTTGGATAGTATTCGAAAGCACTATCATTTGGTGGTAATCTCTATGCCGAAAACTCCTTTTTGTGTCGCTGAAAATCATTTAAATAGGGATTATTGCTATGTTCCTGATACAGCGAATAGACAAGTTTTTTCAAAAGCATTTTATCAAACGGATGTTTTAGAAAACTATGTATCCAGAGCTAATAAAGTGATTGCTTTTTTGAGAAAACAGGCGTGGGTAAATAAGTATAAACTCGTGGTTGCAGGACATTCACAGGGAACACACGTGGCGGTAATATTGGCTAGTAAAAACAAATACATAACGCAATTAGGCTTATTCTCCTACGATCCATTTGGAAGGGTAGAGAAAATAATTCGAGGGATACGTAAAGATGCTGAAACGAATAAAATTAGTTGGAGAAAAGCAGATACCTTGATCAATGATCGTTATGAATTTAATAAAGTAATTCATGACCCTGAATTTTTGAAAGAACGTCCCGAATATTTAAATTGGAATTCATTTTCACAACCTGATATTGATGTAGTATTAAAATTAAAAGTCCCAATTTATGTAGCTTATGGAACAAACGATAATTCGGCTGCTTTGTGTGATTATCTACCCGTTTATTTTGATCATGCTAAAAAAGGCAATTTAACCTTGAAAAGGTATGTGAATCGTGAACATAATTTTTTCGGAATAGACGAGAAGGGGAGAGTTAACTATAAAGATAAACAATGGGTTGAAGTGGTGAATGCATTTACAAATTGGATATTAACAAAATAAAGTCTCAATAGGAGATAAAGTAATTGAATTAAATGGTATTTCTACTACGTCGATTAAATCCGATTGTGAATTGTAAGAATTTAAAATAGCAAATCAGATTTCAAAAATTAATACGATCTGTATCGATAAAAACGGCGAAAAAGTCTGTGTGGAATTATAAGATTAATTGAGTTGTTCATATCCTATTTTTTTGTAAATTTGAATAAATAGTAACTTTCTAATAAAATTTAGTAGTATGCAACAACTAATTTTAAAACAAGAATTATCTCAGTCTAAAATTGATGCACTTATCTCTTTTTTAAGAAGTTGGGGTGTAGATGCTGAGTTAAAATCAACGTTGAAAATGGAAAGTCAAGTTCGTGCTTCTGAATTTACGTTGAATACGTCGATTTGGAAAGATAGAGAAATTGATTCAGAAGAACTTCGTAAACAAGCTTGGAATAGAAAATGATTCTATTGGATACAAATATTTTAATTGAAATGTATAAAGGAAATGAAGTTATTATACATAGAATTAAAGTGATTGGTCAAAATAATATTGCTATATCGGATGTTACCTCTGCTGAATTATTGTTTGGTGCAAGAAACAAAGATGAGCTTAAAATCCTTAAAAAGGATATTGAAAAATTAACGACAGTTTCAATTTCTACTAATATTTCAAAATTAGCAGTTAATTTAGTAGAAAAATATAGTTTATCACACAAATTATCTTTACCCGATGCCTTGATAGCAGCTACTGCAATCCAAAATGACATACATTTATTTACGTTAAACATTAAAGATTTTAAGTTTATTAAAGGCTTGAAACTATTTAGTTAATTATTTAGGTCAATTTTTCCTTACTTTTGTATCATGTCTACCAATCAAGTAAATATCCGCAACAAACGCGCCCGCTTCGAGTATCACCTTATGGATGAATACACTGCAGGTATTCAATTGACTGGAACAGAAATCAAAAGCATCCGTAAAAACAAAGCGAGTATATTAGAAGCATATTGTGTCGTTGTGCGTAATGAGATTTACATCCGTAACATGCACATCACAGAATATGAAAATGGTTCGTTTTACAACCACAAACCACGAGCAGATCGTAAGTTGTTGTTGAATCGTGCAGAGATCAACAAAATCGCCAAATTTATGATGGTGAAAGGAAATACCTTGATTCCATTGAAAATTTATCTTTCCGAAAAAGGTTGGGCGAAGCTAGATATTGCTTGTGCGCAAGGGAAAAAACTTCATGATAAGCGTAACGACTTGAAAGAAAAAGACGCTAAAATGGAGATGAGTCGTATTCGAAAAGTATTGTAAATTGCAATTAACAATGAATTAATTGATAATTGACAATGTGACTAAAGTCATTTATTTATTATTTTTCAATTCTTAATTTTATTTGTTAATTCCTAATTGTCCATTGTTAATTGTCCATTGTATGATAAATCTAAGTTACTGGGAACAAGACACCTATTTCTCCAACATCGATGTACTAATTGTTGGTAGTGGAATTGTTGGTTTAACTGCTGCATTGGAATTAAAATCTGCCAATCCACTTCAAAAAATCGTTGTCATCGAACGTGGATTCTTACCATGTGGTGCATCTTCTAAAAATGCTGGTTTCTCTTGTTTTGGTAGTGTGTCTGAATTATTAGATGATTTGACAAAAAACTCAGAAGATAATGTATTTCAGATTGTTGAGAAACGTTGGAAGGGCTTGCAACAATTGCGAAAAAACTTGGGCGACCAAAATTTGGAGTTGTACAATTTAGGTGGGTATGAAGTGTTTAATGATGAGGTGTTTTATAATCAATGTGCTGATAAAATTCCGTATTTAAATAGCATGTTGAAAGACATCATCGGAAATGAAAGCGTTTATAAAAATGCAGATGCGAAGATTGGAACGTTTGGATTTAATAACGTTTCTCACTTGATTGAAAATTCATTTGAAGGGCAAATTAATTCTGGAAAAATGATTTCAAGCCTGATTCGTAAGGTACAAGAAACAGGAGTATTTATTTTAAATTCCTTGGAAGTAAAACAGTTGAACGAAAACGAGCATAATGTCGCAGTAGAATTAGTGAATGGAATTCGTTTTAATCCAAAGAAAGTCTTAGTAGCGACCAATGGGTTTGCGAAACAATTACTTCCAGAATTGGATGTACAACCTGCTCGTGCGCAAGTGTTGATTACTGAACCAATTGAAAACCTAAAAATCGAAGGCACTTTCCATTACGATGCAGGCTATTATTACTTCCGAAACATCGACAATCGCGTGCTATTTGGTGGTGGTCGTAACCTTGATTTTAAAGCAGAAGAAACTACAGATATGGAAGTTACGGAGCTTATTCAGAATAAATTAGACGAATTACTAAAAACAGTAATATTACCAAATACCGAATACAAAGTTGCACAACGTTGGAGCGGAATTATGGGAGTGGGAGAAGTGAAAGCGACAATCGTAAAACCTATCTCTAAAAACATTTATTGCGCCGTAAGAATGGGAGGGATGGGTGTTGCAATAGGAAGTTTAATAGGAACAGAAGCCGCTGAAATGATAAATGAGTGACGAAGTGAAAAATAAGTGACGAAGTGACGAAAGTTACGAGTGACGATATTGAAAACTTCTCATCTTAACTTCCGTCACTCGTCACTTCGTCACTCGTCACTCGTAACTCATATCACATTTATGGTTTAGTCCAAAATTTCGATGGATTATTCGTTTTGTAATTCGTAAATTTCACACCAGTTTTTGAATTTGTTTCCTCTGATTTTTGAGGTGTTTGTACTAGTCCGTCTAAAGGTAAAAGTTCTACATAGGTGGCTTCATTCCCTTCTTTCCATGTTTCGTTATCATATTGACTAACAAGAGGTGTTTCCAATCGATAAAGATTTTTTGCCATGTAATTGTATAAATAATCTTCTTTTGTTTGAAGGAACTCTCTGTTCCAATTGGCATCCGCATTCAATATTAATGGTTGACCTGAAATTAAACGTAATCTCACTTCTTCAATTCCTAATAAGTTACCTTGTTCGTCCATAATATATGCATCATTCGTTGGGTCAATCCATATCCATTTAGTTAGTTCTTGACTGTAAACCATATTGATTACATGACAATCTTCGAATTGAGTCTCCTTTGGCATACATGTTATAAATCTTGATTTTATCCCGAGAGAAAGATAACACTCGTTTAAAATTGTCGCTAACATTCTACAATTGACACCACGATTTTCTTTTTTACACACAGAAATTAAATCAATGGCATTTTTTTGAGTAGGATTTTGACTACTACCATCATGTCTAATAGTGTTATGCACCCAATGAAGTAGGTTAAAGATTTTGCTTAATTCGCTACCACTACCTGCAATTGAATCAAGTTTAAGTTCTTTTCTGATTTTTACTAAACTTGGATGATCACTTGCTTGATAAGTGAATGGAGGTACAAATCGATCATCTGTTTCATTATAAGTAGCTGCTTTTTTTAATTTGGATAAATAGGATTCTTGATATTGGATTTTTGTGAACGCTTTTTTCTTCCCGTTTAATAGAACAATAAAATCAAAATCAGTAGATTCTGTAATTGGGATTGAAATAGAATCTAGATCGGTAATAAAAACTACGTTTTCTCCTAATGCAGAAGTATAAAATATATCAGGTTTTATATCTGGAGAAATTGTCCAACCATTTTTTCTAAACTCTTTACCATTTCGAATATCTACTGATTCAGAATTAGCTTTTAGAATAATCTCTTTTTTTTGACCAAACAGTTGATGAGAAAGGATAAACACAATAACACTTACGAATACTTTCATTTTCATACGTTTATATTTTTAATTCTACTTCTACTTCATTTCTTTACTACCATCACTTCGTCACTTCGGTTCCTGAGGCTCTCGAAGGACCGTCACTATCATCACTTCGTCACTTCGGTTCCTGAGGCTCTCGAAGGACCGTCACTTCCGTCACTATCATCACTTCCGTCACTTCGTCACTCGCTCTGCGAGAGCTTCAATCGGTTTTTGTATCACCTTTCCTAATTTCCAACCTACTTTTTCCAATGTAATTTTTAAGATTTCTTGCTGATAAAAAGCATAGGAACCAACAAATGAAATTTCCTTTTTTGTGCTGTTTTTATGAAGGTATTTACTTACAAATAAGTCGATATTTTCTTTGTGAATTAGATTGATTTCGTGTTGTAAGGATTCGTTTTCTGAATGAAGTTGAATGCTACTGATAAACGCTTTTCCGTTGGGAGAATAACAGTTTTGTAAAATTGCTGCGCGTTGTCCGTAGTGAACTTCAACCAATACTGTTAAGTCTTCAGATAATTCCTTATTCAAATATTTTTGAAGGACCAATTTCCCAAAATTATAACCACTTCCTTCATCGCCTAGTAAGTAACCAAAACCACCAATAATTTCTGTGATTTGCTTGTTTTGATAATAAGTCAAAACAGAGCCTGTTCCTAAAATCCCAACATATCCTTCGTCGTTTCCAAGTAAAGCGATACCTGCTGCAACTAGGTCTGAGGCTACTACAAAATGTTTAAATGATGTGTTTTGTGTAAAATGAACGTTGATCTTGGCTTGGTTTTCTAACGAACTACAACCTGCACCATAAAAATGACATGAAATACGCAATTTTTGAGTCAGTTGCTTCCAAAATTCCAGTAGCTCATCTTTTGATGTTTGATCTAAACTTGTTGGATGATACGATTCAGTAGTGAAAAAAAACTGTTCTTTGTTCGTTATCAAACACCAATCTGTTTTTGTACCACCACTATCTGCAACCAGAATTACTTCCTGATGTTCGTTAATAGTGACGTGAAGTATGTCATAATAAGAGGTTAAATATTTCTTATTTCGCATTTTTTAAACATTGTTTGACCTTCCATTCGTGTTTTGAGCGTTGCTCTGGCGTTGTATTTGGAGTGGTTAAAAACTCCTTACATTTTGTGTCTATATACTCCCAACGCGACATCAATTTGTCTGTTTGTTTGTCAGTTAACGTTTTTTCCAAAGCAGAATTGATTGAATCATTTTTTACTACACAATTACAAAAATCCCATTGCTCCCCATATTTAGCAACGATTTTTTCGTGTACCTCTTTTTTCTCTGTTTTCTTGTCAATAACTTTCACGACTTTCTTAGACTCCTTTTCAGGGATTATACGTGTGGTAATAGTATCGACTCCTTTTTTTGTGACCTTCAGAATTTCTTGTTCGTTTTGTTCTCCTGAACAAGAAACTACAAGAACTGATAAAATAAAGAAAACAAGTAGTGATTTTGAAAACATATCCGTATTTTTAACTATAATTTTAAGTTGAATATAGTGTTTTTTTTAAAATCAATTCGTTTTTTATTATTAACAGTTTGTATCTCTGTTTCGCTTCCTGCATTAACGCAAAACGATAAAGTAAAAGAAAAAGAACTGGAAGAAGCGGTAATTGATCCCGATTTTCAAAATAAATATAATACGACCCTTAGACGTTTGAGAAGAGTATATCCGCTCGCGTTGGAAGCAGCAAAAATCGTGCGTGAGTTAGATGCTGATTTAGCGAAAGCAGAATCAAAACGTCAAAAACGAAAAATCACAAAGAATTACAGTAAGGAGTTGAAAGAGAGTTATCTATATGCAATCAAAGATTTGTACATTGAAGAAGGAATTTTATTAATGAAGTTAATTCACCGAGAATCAGGGAAAACTACTGCTGAAATCATCGCTTCTTATCGAGGTAAAATCAGATCAGCCTTTTATGATCAACTTGGAAGAATATGGAGTCAAGATTTAGATGCTACTTATGATGCCAAAAAAGAAAGGATTACAGAAATGATTATTCGTCAAATTCACAATAATGAAATTAACTTTGATTTTTCACTAAAGAAACCTTCGAAAGAAGAGTATAAAAAGTCAATGAAAATTTATAGAGCAGATAAAAGAGCTGCAAAAAAATTAATAAGACAACGCAAACGAGCTGCCAGCGAAGGAATTGAAGAGTGAAGTGCGTAGAGATACGATAGATATTGAGAGATACAAATAGATTAAGATGAATTTTAGCAACATACCTTTAGATAAAATGAACCAAATGAATTCCAATACACTCATGGAAGTGCTTGGGATTGAATACGTAGAAGCTGGAGTAAATTACATTTGTGCAAGTATGCCGGTGGATAAACGAACACACCAACCAATGGGATTATTACATGGAGGCGCTTCTGCGGCACTCGTGGAAACAATTGGTTCACTAGGTTCTGCAATGATTTGTGATCTTTCAAAAGAATATCCGGTTGGTCTAGAGGTAAATACCAATCACATTGGAGGAGTAAAAGAGGGCAAGGTAATTGGAAAAGGACTACTTATTCATCAAGGAAAAAAAACACATGTTTGGCAAGTCGATATTCGTGAAGCAATCTCACAAAGATTGATTGCTACTGGTAGATTAACAGTGATGATCATCCAAAAATAAGGAAAGATGGATTTTTTAACCTATCGTTTTCCTGGGAAAGAAGTTGTTCGACAATCGGGTATGTTAAAAGAAATGATTCCGAACGAAGCGACTGAAGCTTTTGTATTTTCGAATTTTGAAGCATCCATTTTTTATGGTTTTTTTCCCAATCTTGATGTGTCCAAGAAAACAAATTACTTTCATTCTTCCCTTGAAAAACCTTATGTTTACACTACTCGTGAATATTTATTACAAGCTCATTCCTTTTTGAATGGAATACAACAAATAGGGTTAGATAAAGCGGTTTTCTCAAGGGTGAAAAGTAGATTGTTTCCTATTGAACAATCTGAAAATTTATTTCATGAATTATGTACAGCCTATCCAAAGGCTTGTGTATATTTAGTAAGTTCTGAATTACTAGGAACTTGGATTGGAGCAACCCCTGAAATATTATTAGAAATTCATCATGGCCAATTGTTTACCATGTCCTTAGCAGGTACAAAAAAATCAAATATATCGAGTGAATGGGGAGACAAAGAGATTAAAGAACAAGCTTACGTGACTTCGTATATTGAAGAAAATTTAAAACGACTAAATGTTCAAGATCTTGAAATTCAAGGCCCTTATGATTACCAAGCTGGGCCTGTAACTCATTTGAGAACAGATATCTGTGGGGTAGCTTCTACTATTTCTGCGATTAATTTGGTAAAAGGATTACACCCAACACCTGCTGTCAGTGGTTTGCCCCAAAAAGCGGCTATTGAACTCATTTCCTCGGTGGAATACCATCAACGTTTACTCTATACTGGTGTAGTTGGTTGGATAGGAAAAGAACATACGCGTTTATTCGTAAATTTACGATGCGCGCAATTACAAGATAAAGAAGCGTTTTTATACCTTGGCGGTGGTTTTACGAAGGAATCAATTCCTGAAATGGAACTCGATGAAACTGAAAATAAAAGTAAAACGCTCATCGCTTGCATGGAGAAAATTCTCAGAAAATAACCTTACTTTTACACCTACAAATTAACAAAAATGAACATTCATTTTTATAAATATCAAGGGACAGGAAATGATTTTGTGATGCTCGATAATCGCAGTGGAAATTATGATGCTGTTGGAATTAAAGAAATTCAAAAAATATGCGACCGTCGCTTCGGAATTGGTGCGGATGGCTTAATTAAAATCAATGAACATCCTACTTTGGCTTTTGAGATGGATTATTATAATTCAGATGGCTCAAAAAGTTTCTGTGGAAATGGTGCACGTTGTACGGTAGCTTTTGCAAATCTTCTCGGAATAAATTGTGACCATGTTCATTTTTGGGCAATTGATGGGAAACATTCAGCAAAACTATCCGAACAAAAAGTGGCATTGGAAATGAAAGACGTACATGAAATTCATCAAATTCATCAAGACTTTTTGTTGCACACTGGTTCGCCTCATTACATTGAATTTGTAGAAAATACGGAACTAGTAGAAGTGTTTAATCGAGGTAAAGCTATTCGAAATCAAGACACTTTTAAATTAGAAGGAGTAAATGTGAATTTTGTACAAATCATAAACGAAAATGAGTTGTACGTAAGGACTTACGAACGTGGGGTAGAGGATGAAACTTTGTCCTGTGGAACGGGAGTAACGGCTGCTGTTCTTGCATATGCACAAAAGAAAAACATAAGTAGTACAAGTACTGTAAAAGTAAAGACCCTAGGAGGTTTACTTGAGGTTTCTTTCCTTCCCAAAGGAAATGGAGCGTTTGAAGAAATCCAATTAATCGGTCCAGCAGTACATGTTTTTAAAGGAGAGATAGATGTCTAAATGGTTGTTGGAAAAGTATGTGCTAAATGATACGTATGTGAGTTCAAGTGAACTGACTATTTGGGTCCTACATGCTGATAAAACACCTCCTCACATTGGAATTTCTTCAGAAAAGCTGTTCTATAGCTTAAAAATAAATGGAAAAGACGAGGGCTTAGAGCTAAAATCATTGCTGAATTTAATCCAAAAAAAACGGATACCAACCTTAGCAATTACGTTATCAAAAAAAGTGCGTGAGGAAGAAATAAAAAAAACATTTGATGCTTTTGGTTCGAAAATTAATCAACAGCAAACATGTCTTTCTCCAATCGTTGAAATACTAACACCTCAATTTAAAGATTTGATATTAGTGGAGTTATTGGATAATTTAGATCAAAATCAAGAAATTAAAAGTGTATATGGTTTCAATTTGCCTTCTAGTTACGAAGGAATTCCATCGTATACACGTGAAACTATACAACGACGAATCAATGCAGTACAACCTTCTGAACGATAAAAATATTTACTTAAGACCTGTTGAACCTAGTGATGCAAATACCATGTTACTTTGGGAAAACAATCCTGATAACTGGCGTGTAAGCGGAACTGAAGCTCCTTTTTCTTTGCATGGAATTTTAGAATATATTAATAGTATTCAAAATTTTAGAAGTTCAGGAGAATTACGATTAATTATTTGTAAAAATGAAACCAATATGCCAATTGGTACGTTAGACTTATTTGAAGCTAATTTCAAACACGGTCGAGCTGGCTTGGGCATTTTAATTGCAGATAAAAGTGAACGCAATAAAGGATATGCAAAAGAAGCACTTGAAATTGTGAAACGCTATGCAAATGAAGTGCTTGAGTTTTATAATTTAACAGCCAATGTATTGGAAGATAATGAATCAAGTTGCTCACTTTTTGAAGCTGCAGGCTTTGAACTTGTAGGGGTGAGGAAAAATTGGTTTTATGAACGAGGAAAAAGAATTAATGAAAGAATATATCAATTATGCTTAAAAAAATAGGAATCGCTGTAGCGGTAGTTGTTGTTTTACTAGGGGTTTTTGTAGGTCCAAAAATTTCAGTATTTATTGCAGGTCAATCTAAAACAGTAAATCAAGAAACAAAAGATTTTTTCTACAATGCGTTATCAGGTTTAGAAGGTTTAGCCGATCAATTAACCGCCAATGGAATAATTAATGATAAAGCAGACTTCATGAAAGTCGGTGAATATAAAAATCTAGATAATAGCACCCTAGCAAGTGGACGTTACCGCATTGAACCTGGAACAAATTTTAGAACATTGTTAAATGGATTCACAAAAAATTCGGCTGGAAATGGTAATGCAGAAGTAGAGGTGGAGGTAACTTTCAATAATTGCAGAGACATCTACCAATTAGCGGGTAAAGTTTCGAAAATGATTATGATAGACAGCTCAAAATTAGTTGCTGAAATTTTGAATCCTACAATGCTAGATCGTTTAAACTTAACAGTTGAAACTGTTCCAGCTTTATTTTTGCCGAATACGTATCGTATGTTTTATGACGTGACTCCAGAGGCTTTTATTGAACGAATGGAGGCTAACTATAATGCATTTTGGAACGACGAACGCTTGTCGAAATTGAAAAAATTAGACTTTAAACGAAGAGATCAAGTAGTAACTTTAGCTAGTATCGTATATTCCGAACAAGCAAAAAACAGTGAAGAATGGCCAATAATTGCGGGGTTGTACTTAAACCGTTTGGACGAAGGAATGAAATTACAATCAGACCCAACGTTTAAATTTTGTTGGGGAGATGAATTAGATGGGGTACAACGTTTAACCTTTGAGCACAGAGAAATAGAATGTGACTATAATACCTATATCCATAAAGGATTACCTCCAGGACCTATTTGTATTCCTCCATCAGAAGTAGTGGATGCGGTTTTGTCTCCGGACAATAACAAATATTTGTACATGTGTGCGAAGCCTGATTACACTGGAAGACATGATTTTACAGTGACTTATGAAGATCACAAAGTAAATGCTACGAAATTTCAACGATGGATTGCTAAACAATAAGACATGGAGTTTATTGATGAAAGATTAGATGATTATGTTTGTGCTCACACAAGTGAGGAGTCTGATTTGTTGTATAAACTGAACAGAGAAACCCATGTGAAAATTCTTCAACCAAGAATGTTAAGCGGTCATTTTCAAGGTCGTGTGTTAAGTATGTTTTCTAAAATGATTCAACCTAAACGCATCCTAGAATTAGGTACATATACAGGTTACTCAGCATTGTGTCTCGTAGAAGGTTTGCACGAAGAAGGGGAATTGATTACCATCGATTGTAACGAAGAGTTAGAAGAGTTTGCTACAATTCATTTTGAACAACATGTACGTAAAGATTCAATCAAACAACTAGTTGGTGATGCTATTGATATTATTCCCACGCTTCAAGGTGAATTTGATTTGGTTTTTATGGATGCAGATAAGGATAATTACCTGAATTATTATAATCTTTTAATTGACAGAATTCCAAGTGGAGGATATTTATTAGCCGATAACGTACTTTGGTCTGGTAAGGTAATTGAAGAGAAAAGCAACAATGATAAGGATACAAAAGCAATCAAAGAGTTTAATTTGTTTGTTCAAAATGATGACCGTGTTGAAAATGTTCTGTTTCCAATACGAGATGGTTTATTAATGTTACGTAAAAAATAATAAGACTTGAAAAAGAAATTACATAAAATTCCAAAATTACTAAGACATGTTTTTGTTGTAGTAATTTTTGTATGTATTTCTTCTTCAATTTATTGTCAAACTCATACTGTTAAAACTATTGTTTACAATACGTTAGTGTTAAATTCATCAAAACTATTGATGAAAAATGCACATTTAGGAATCAAAGCATCAATCCTTAAAGGAGACGATAAGGGACAAGTTATTTATGCGGAAACTTTAAAAGGTCAAACGAACAATAAAGGAAATTTAACCATAGATATTGGTGTAGGATATGTGGTTGCGGGGAAATATTCCAATTTTGATATTACTGGAGGTCCCTATGTGATTAAATTGGAAATAGATCCACACGGGGGAACAAATTACACCCTTCATATCACACGTCCTTTTGTAAATTTAGCGAAAGGAACAACGGCACCATTTAAATTTAGTGTTGGTTCAAAAGTGATTGTTAAACGTTTTATTGGAGAACTTTATGGAGGTGGGATTATTTTCCATTTGACGAAAGATACATTAGGTAATGAGCATGGTCTGATTGCAAGTTTACACGATATAAGTACCTCTGCAAAATGGGGATTAGGAGGAATTGATTTTTATGGATTCAAAAATGCAACAGACGGGAAAGATAATTTTAAAGCGATGTTAAATAACGGTGCTGAAGCAGGTACCGCTGCTCGTTTGGTAGAAAAATATCAACACGATGGTTTTAAAGATTGGTATTTACCTGCACTGAAGGAATTACTTTTGTTATATCATGTCAAAGATGTAATTGATAAAACATTAGACACAGATAAAAATGAAAAAACAAAAGGTTTAGAACGTAAACATTATTGGTCTTCAACAGGCTATAGTGCATCAACGTCCTGGTTTTTCAGTTTCTATAATGGTGGTGCAACAAACTATGGTAAACATTATGTATTTAACATAAGGGCTATCAGAGCGTTTTAATTTTCACTAGGATTTACAGGGAAATTTGAGATTAACTTATACTTACCACCTAATTTTTCAATAAAATATTTCCAAGGATCGTTGATGGAAGTGTCCATAACCTCATCCAAAGAATCGATTTCAGAAACAATCCATACGTGATCAGCTAACTCCTCCTCTAACTGCTTGGATTCCCATCCTGAATAACCTAAGAAAAAACGAATTTGATGATTGTTAAATTGTTCTTCTTTTACAATTTTAGCTAATTGATCAAAATCTCCTCCTATATAAATTCCTTTTTGTAACTCAATACTCTCATTCAATTCATGACCTATCGTATGTAAAAAGTACAAACTTTCTGTTTCAACAGGCCCTCCAATACTCATTTGAATTTGAATTTCCGGAAAGTCAGGATTTAAATCTTGGATATTAATTTCGACTAAATGATTAAGTACAAAGCCAAAACTCCCTTCTTTAGAATGTTCACATAAATAAACAACTGATCGCTCAAAATACTCATCACCAACAAAAGGATCAGAGATTAAGATTCTCCCTTTCTTGGGTTTCAGTTTATTTGTGAATGCAATATCTAACACGTTGTTTTTTTTGAAGGACAAAAATAAGAATAATTTATACTAAAGAAGTCTTCTAAAATTTAAAACTTATTCCCAAACTTGGAAGTATTGGAAATTGATAAATGGTTTTATTCGTTACACGATTTACATAAAAAATATTTTTTCGATTATAGGCATTTGTGATACTACCCACAATTTCAAGAACATATTTATCTTTGAATTTATAATTTTTCTTGACAGTAACATCTAATCGGTGATAATAAGGTAATCGTTCGCTATTAAAGTTCCCCAAAATAATTCCCATCGATTGTTGATTAGTAGTGGTTACATTAGTTGTTATACCAGATGGAAAAGATTCGTTCTGATAAAAACCTGCAGTTGGAGTAAAAGGAAGTCCAGAGCCTAAATTCCATCGTAAATTCAATTCTAAGGTTTTCTTTTCTCCAAATAAGTAACTAGTTACTAAATTTATATTGTGTCTACGATCAAAAACCGGTGCATATGTTTTTACACCATCCCAGCGAGTAGATTTACCATATGAATATACTGCCCAAATGAATAACCTGTCTTTTGTGAATTTTAAAAGTGCATCAAAACCATACGTTTTAGCAGTCTCAATAATAAAATCTTTTTTTAGTACGTCTGGTTTGTTAAATG
>CANCJF010000052.1 GCA_947378245.1 Bacteroidota bacterium | reverse complement strand
TGAAGACTACTTAGGACAAGCAGTGACTGAAGCTGTAATTACAGTTCCAGCTTACTTTAATGATGCTCAAAGACAAGCAACAAAAGATGCAGGTCGCATTGCTGGTCTTGATGTAAAAAGAATTATCAACGAGCCAACTGCAGCAGCATTAGCTTACGGATTAGATAAAATAGGAACAGACAAAAAAATCGCAGTATTCGATTTCGGTGGAGGAACACATGACGTTTCTATCTTAGAATTAGGGGATGGTGTATTTGAAGTATTGTCTACAGATGGTGATACAGACCTAGGTGGAGATGATGTTGACGCAGTAATCATTGACTGGTTAGCTGACGAATTCAAAAATGACGAAGGAGTTGACTTACGTAAAGATCCAATGGCTTTACAACGTTTGAAAGAAGCAGCAGAGAAAGCGAAAATTGAACTTTCTTCTACAGCATCTTCAGAAATCAACTTGCCATACATTATGCCAGTTGACGGTGTTCCAAAACACTTAGTTAGAACATTACAAAAAGCGAAATTCGAGCAATTAATTGCATCTATCGTAGAGAGAACAATTGCTCCTTGTCGTTCAGCACTTAAAAATGCAGGTTTAACACCAAATGATATTGACGAAGTAATCTTAGTAGGTGGATCTACACGTATTCCAGTTATTCAAGATGCAGTAGAGCGTTTCTTCGGAAAAGCACCATCTAAAGGAGTTAATCCAGATGAGGTTGTAGCTTTAGGAGCAGCAATCCAAGGTGGAGTATTAACAGGTGAAGTGAAAGACGTATTATTATTAGATGTTATTCCATTATCTGTAGGTATCGAAACAATGGGAGGTGTATTAACTAAATTAATTGAAGCGAATACAACGATTCCAACTAAAAAATCAGAGACTTTCTCAACAGCATCTGACAACCAACCATCTGTAGATATTCACGTATTACAAGGTGAGCGTCCAATGGCAACGGATAACAAATCTTTAGGTCGTTTCCAATTGACTGACATTCCACCAGCACAACGTGGAGTTCCACAAATCGAAGTAACATTTGATATTGATGCGAATGGTATCATGCACATTTCTGCGAAAGATAAAGGAACAGGGAAATCACAATCTATCAAAATTGAAGCATCTTCAGGTTTGAGCGATGAGGACATCCAAAGAATGCGTGCTGAAGCATTAGAAAATGCAGATGCTGACAAACGTAAAATGGAAGAAGTTGATAAAATCAACAAAGCGGATTCATTGATTTTCCAAACGGAGCGTCAAATGAAAGAATACGGAGATAAAATTCCTGCAGATAAAAAACAACCAATTGAAGATGCATTAGCTGCATTGAAAGTGGAGTTTGAAGCTAAAAACTTTGACAATTTAGATGCTGCAATGGAACGTTTAAACAATGTATTCCAAGCTGCTTCTCAAGATATGTATGCAGACGCTAACGCAGGAGGTGCTCAACAAGGAGCTTCAAATGAAGGAGGTAATCCAGCGGATGAGGTTACGGATGTTGATTTCGAAGAAGTAGACGACAAAAAAGCGTAAGATTTTAAAATTAATTTCTTCTTCGTTCGACGTCAAAATTAATTTCCTCATTTACTAGTGTAATTCCGATAGCTATCGGAAGCGGAATTAATTTTTAGTCTGCCTCGAATAAATTTAATTTTAAAAATCTTACTTGAATAAAAATGATTAAGGGTTACCGCGAGGTAGCCCTTTTTAAGTAAAAGAATTGGGTAGTAAAGAGTGACGCGTGAAGAGTGACGAGTTCAGTAAATAATTAAAGTTTAGATTTTTCAACATTTGTGTATCCACAATTTTTCCCAAAAAAATCTTTCTTCCTATTTTTTCATGTATCTTTAATCTCGATAAAATTAAAAATTAGATCCTATGTTTGGAAACGACGAATTTAGAAAATATGCTACAAAACATGTAGGTATTAGCAGTATGCATTTAGAGCATTATATTGAATCATCTGTAACACCATATATCATTGAGGAGCGTCATTTAAATATGACACAAATGGACGTGTTTTCACGTTTGATGATGGACAGAATTATCTTTTTAGGTACAGGAATTAACGACCAAGTTGCGAATATTATCAATGCGCAATTATTGTTTTTAGAGTCTGTAGATGCTAAGAAAGATATTCAAATTTACTTGAATTCTCCTGGAGGTTCTGTATATGCAGGTTTAGGTATTTACGATACTATGCAATATATCAAACCAGATGTTGCTACTATTTGTACAGGTATGGCAGCTTCTATGGGTGCTGTATTAATGTGTGCAGGCACAAAAGGAAAACGTACAGCGTTGAAACACTCACGTGTGATGATTCACCAACCACTAGGAGGTGCTCAAGGTCAGGCTTCTGATATCGAAATCACAGCGAGAGAGATTCAAAAATTGAAAAACGAATTATATCAAATTATTGCTGAGCATTCAGGACAAGATTTTGATAAAGTTTGGGCGGATTCTGACCGTGATTACTGGATGACTGCTGAAGAAGCGAAGGCTTACGGTATGGTTGATGAGGTTTTAGTTAGAAACCCTAAGTAATATATCGGTTGATTTAAAATTAGCACAACATCGTTGTTCTCGATTCAAAATTGCTCATTTACTTATGTAATCCCGATAACTATCGGTACCGCTTTTTTCATCTTTGAACGCCTCGATATTACAATTTTATATCAACCTAATTAATAATTGAGAGATACTATATTTAGTATCTCTTTTTGTTCCAATATATATGGCAAAAAAAGAAACAAATTGTTCATTTTGTGGTCGTCCGAGAGCGCAAGTAGGGATGTTGATAGCAGGTGTTTCTGGGCATATCTGTGAAAGTTGTATTACCCAAGGTTATACGATTGTGCAGGAAGAAATGGGTGCTGGTAACAAAGCTGTTGCTAAGCCTCACGAACCATTAAATGTCTTGAAACCGAAAGAGATTAAAGCGAAATTGGATGAGTATGTGATAGGTCAAGAGGATGCTAAAAAAGTATTGTCGGTATCGGTTTACAATCATTACAAGCGTTTGAATCAAAAGGTAACTAAGGATGAGGTAGAGATTGAGAAATCGAATGTCATTTTGGTAGGTCGAACAGGTACAGGAAAAACATTGTTAGCGAAAACTATTGCTAAGATGTTAAATGTTCCTTTTTGTATTGCTGATGCGACTGTATTGACTGAAGCGGGTTATGTAGGAGAAGACGTAGAAAGTATCTTGTCTCGTTTATTACAAGCTGCAGATTTTGATGTAGATGCTGCACAACGAGGAATTGTATTTATCGATGAGATAGATAAAATTGCACGTAAAAGCGATAATCCATCGATTACCCGTGATGTATCTGGAGAGGGTGTTCAGCAAGGACTTCTTAAATTATTAGAAGGAACGGTTGTGAATGTTCCACCACAAGGAGGAAGAAAACATCCGGAACAAAAAATGATTCAAGTAGAGACAAAGAACATTTTGTTTATTTGCGGAGGAGCATTTGATGGAATTGAGAAAATTATTTCTAGAAGAATTAATCGTCAGACGATTGGTTTTACATCGAATGAAACAGTAAGAATAGATGGAGATAACTTCTTGAAATATATTAATCCTACAGATATTAAGACATTTGGATTAATACCAGAGTTAATAGGTCGTTTTCCATCCTTGACTTATTTGGAACCATTAGATGCTAAGAGTTTAAAACGAATTTTGACTGAACCAAAAAACGCGTTGGTAAAACAATATTTACGTTTGTTTGAAATCGATGGAACGAAACTTTCGTTTGATGCAGCTGCTTTGGATTTTATTGTCGATAAGGCGATTGAATTTAAATTAGGAGCACGTGGATTGCGTTCGATTTGTGAAGCGATATTAACGGATGCTATGTATGAAATTCCTTCTGAGAAATTAGTGGAGTTTAAGGTGACGTTTGAGTATGCAAAAGAGCAATTTTCTAAATCGAAGGTAGCGCAGATGAGTGTGGCGTAGTGCAGGAATACAATTCCAGCACACCAGAGGAGACGCACATGTAGTGCGTCTGTACGAGGGGAAATAGATTTGTAAAAATATAAAATGGGTGTTTAGAGATTTCTAAACACCCATTTTTTTAAAAGAAAGATTAAAGATTTTTTTTAATTTTATTAAAGGGAGACGCACATGTAGTGCGTCTGTACGGAATGTTTATAATCCTGTATTTTCCAATAATTCTTTTAATATAATTCCTTTATTAAAATCTTTAGCTCTTTGTATTGCATGTTCTTTCATTTCTGTCTGAACGGTTTCGTTATTGAAGAAGTGGATGCAATTTTTAATCATATCGGATTTTCCAGCAGCAAGATAACCACAGTTTTCATTGATAATGTCTTTAGGGCCTTTCGCATTGTATGCCACAACGGGTAAGCCACAACTAAGTGCTTCGAGTACAACACAGCTGAAGGTATCGAATTTTGAAGGTAGAATTAATAGATCAGCAGACGAGTAAATTTCAGGTAATTTTTTTGCGTCTACCCACCCTAAGAAAATTGCATTTGGAAGTTGTTTTTTTAACTCCTCTTCTGCTGGTCCTGTACCTGCAAATACGAGTTTTACATTTGGGATTTCTTTTTCAATTTCAGGAAAAATAGATACGATATCCATAACTCCTTTTTCTTGACTTAGTCTTCCAGTAAATAAAATAACCTTCTCGGATTCTTTGCAACCAAACAACTTTTTCTTAGTGCTTTTTCTTGGGTAGAAGGAATCGTTACACCAATGTGCAGTTCGTTTAATTTTGGAATTTTCGAAATCCATATCTTTCCCAGACATCCATTTTTGATGGTCTGAATTCAATACATATAATTGATCAAATCCAGCATAGAAAGCACGTAACATTCTTCGTACTCGGTTTAGGTTGTGTCCATCTACACCTAGTACTTTTCTTGCAAATAATAGCCAATCTGTGTGCACATAGAAATTCGCAGGAACTGAATAAGCATTTTTTAGGTAAAGCGATATAGCACCCATAACTCCTTCTGTAGAACACATGATTCTGTCGTATTCGTTTTGTAAGAATAGGTGATGTATTTCGTTTAAATTTGGAATTCTAATAGGTTGTTGTTGGTAGAAAGGAAGTGTAAATTCAGCTAACGGTTTGACAACAATTAAATGGTCCTCTGATTGTAGAGTACTACTACATACTAAGAAATCGATCGGAAGATTTAGTCGTTTTACTTCCTTGTGCATTTCTTGTAACACAGACGAAACCCCATTTTTATCTTCAAAGGTATCTGTCAACCATAACATACGTTTAGGGTGTGAAAACGCATTTATTTTCTCCGAAAACACGTCTAAAAGTGGTCTGTTGGAGTACATCACTTTGGAACTTGTGAATAATGCTCCTTGAATGAGCGAAGAAGCTAACATTGGGAAAGGTAATCCATCTAAAAAGTTGGAGATATCCGGATTGACCATTTTTTTACTGAATAATTTTGATTTTTTGCTTTTGGATTTGGTAAGTAATCTTATTTCACTTGGAATTTCTAGTTTTTCGATGATGTCGGTAATATTGATTTTTTCTAGTGAACCATCTTGAATGAGTTTATTTACTTTTTCGGTAACCCTTGAGAACAACACCTTGCTAAGTTCGTTACTGATAGTATTCACACCTTCGGTGATTTGCGCGTTCATTTCTTCTCCTTCTAAGTCATTTGCCTTTGCTATTTGTAAAGCAGCATCAAATACAGGTTTGTAAATTTTAGGAAGAAGTAATCGTTTTCTTTTCGATGGAACTTTACCGATAAAACAGTTATGGAATAGCTCGATGAATTTCATAGTCACTTTATGGCGACGTAATTCTGCGAAAGCATTTGTCACAAAAAGAGCTAACATTTTTTCATTGAAAGACCCTTTATGAAGCATGATTCTCATTAATCCAGGATCTTCCATGTACATGGCAATTTGACAGAAATAATCTAAGAAAGCGACAGTAAGTTTCTCTGAGTTTTGGTGTGTTCCAAAGGGAGCCATGGCACCATTTCTAATCGCTTCGAGAGCTAGCGATGAGGTCGATTCTGTTTTTAATCGTTCTTGTAAATTAGGGATATGAAGGTAGGTTCCGGTTTGTCCTGAGAAGATCCCCATGTGACTATCTGAACCACCCGAATACGATTTTTTGTAACGATTTTTACAATACAGACTGATATCGACATTGAAACGTTCTGCATCTTTATCTATTTGTTCTGGAGTCAGATTTTCTAGCCAGGTTTTAACCAAAATATTTTGCCAAGTATCTCGTTGACCGTTGAGTACTTCAAATCGCTCAAATAGAAGCACCATTTTACTTAAGAAATCAAAAGAAGGTGTTTTTTGAACGTTGTAATGATAGAGTGGGTGAGCCCAGATTGTTGGTAGGTTATTTGCGAATGTATATTGCAGAAATTGATAGACATTTCTTCTTAATTTATTTAGAATATCTTCTTGTTCTTTAGTAAATCCATAAGTTAATACATGAATTCCAATATTGAAATCAGGAACTGTACAGCTAAATTCAGCACCTACAAGTACGTCATTTCCTAGTTCAATTTGTTCAAAACAGGAGCGTGCATTGTTATGATTAGTGATGGTAATTGCGTTGACTTTGTTTTTTTCAAGACGTTTGATTAATCGTTCAGTTGGTAACCAAGTTTCAGGTACATTTAATATTCTTCCGATTAATTCATCTGGAACATCACTATTGTAATCGTGACAATGTAGGTCAATTTTTAGCACTTCCTCGCTAGGAAATTTATTTTTTTGGATTTTTAAAAATTGCTGAAGTTCGTTGTTTAGTTCAGCATGAAAGGTAGTCGTTTTATTATTTTTTGCAGACATAATTTGTATCTATGATTTCTATCAAAGCTATGAAAGTTTGAAGAAAAAAAGTAGTGGTAAATCACTTAATAATATGAGGTTACAGAAAATTAATATTGAGGATATATAGGGGGGATGCATTGCATTAATGCAATGCATGTGGAGACGCACTATAGTGCGTCTGTACGATGCATTGCATCAAAAAGAGATTATCCAAGCGTTAGGTTCGATCTGTTTTCTGAATTTTAATAAGGTAGGTTGGATTTTTTCTTTTGATTTTAGTTTGTATACAACATAGTAAAGTTTACCAGTTGGAATTGAAACAATTTCCACACCTAATTGATTTATTTTTTTTACTTGTTTTTCAGCATTTGATTTTATCAGAAATGCTCCAAGCACAATAACGTGTGAAGGTTTAGTAGTAATCGTCTTATTTGTATTTATGTTAGATTGTTGAAATGGTTTTGTAAGTTGAATTTTTAAAGCTTGAATTAATGAGTCTTTCTGTAAATTTAAAACGCTTAATTGATTAATGATTGCGACTAAAGAATCCTGTTTTTTTGATGAAAAGGTTGGTTGTTCTGTTTTAATTTCATCAATTTTAAACATTAAACCATCAATTTTGCTTTTATTGATTACGTGCACTTTGTTATCAATATGCTCGGATGATATAACCTGTACCTTATCTAATAATTTAGATATTTTGTGCGTATGTTTTACTTGAGTAGTATCTTGTCCAAATAGGCTATTTGAAATCAAAAAAGAAACGAAAAACAGTGTTTTTTTCATGGTGAAATTTGTGTTTATTTTTGCAGTTTTTGTTGTACAATTTTCAATTTTGTTTCGATTTGTTGGATGTATAAATCTACAATTGGAGTCATTTCAAGACTAATATTTACATGAGATAATTCTTTTAATTCATCCCTAACTTTATCTAATTCTTTCTGAATATCTGTAGGAGAAATATTTTCTAAAGATGCGAGCATAGTCAACCTATTTAAAATGTTTTTCAATTTCATCAGGTAATAGATATCTTCAGGATCATTTGTTTCGATTTGAGGTATTTGCTCGTTATGTTTTTCGTTTTTCATTTCTTCATGATCACCTTTTTTCTTAATTGCTTGAAGTTTACGATTTGAGATGTGTATGTATGAAAATTCCATTCCACGGCTACCCGATGCTAGAAAACTCCCTATAGCTGTTGAGTAGCTAATACGGAATATATTGTTTTCATTGAATTTTAATCCGAGTTGAGCTACTAATGCCTTCTGCAAAATCCAGTTTACACCCACAATAGGTTCTGCATGTTTATTCACTTTGAAATTCACTAGTAATCCAGCGTTGTATTCGTTGGTGTTACTTTGGTTCATGTATAAGAACTTAGGTGTAAGTGTCAATATTTTTCCGACATGATAAATAAGATTGATATGATAATTTGTTCTTAAATCAGCTCCTTTATCTAATGTGCTAGAATTAGTATGACCTCCTAAGTGATAAAATGATAATCCAGTTGCTAACATAAGTTTATTCTTAACGAAATTTGTTCGATAGTAAATACCTGCATTATTGTCGAATGTATAAAAACTTTGACGGGTGAAACTTTCTCCTGAGGCAAACGAATTATCAAATCCCGTAGCTGAATTGGGAGAATATTGCGAAGCATAGGTGAAGTTTTGCGTGTTCATACTAGTATTCAAAACACCAAATTGTAAACCTACAGATAGATTTGTTTTATCATCATTATTGGCAGGATTGATTATTTTATAGGCACCTGATATTAGAAAGTTGAATGTATTAAATGATCCACTTTCACTACGATTATTACCCAAAAATTGTCCTATAGCTATTCGGTTGGTAAATGGCATATCAACTCCTACTGAAGAAACGACATTTCCCGAACCTCGTGAAGCATTGGTTGTATGATAACCGTTATTAGTATTTAATTGAACCCCTTTAAATTCATAGATACGTTCTCCTGTTAATGCAGGATTTAAATATAAGGTATTCAAATCATATTGGTAATAACGCGCATCTTGAGCGAATGTACCAAAACCAATGAGTATGAATAGTAGTGAGAATAAATAGTTCATATTTAATAATATTAACGTGTCAGATTGATAATTCCATTTCGAGTGACTTCTTTTCCGTCTATCGTTGTTGCAGTAAATGAATAACTATATGTACCTACTGGTTGAGGTACTCCATTATAGTTTCCATCCCATCCCTCTTTTTGCGAGAAACTAGAGAACACTAAATTTCCCCATTCATTAAATATTTTTAGGTCTAATTTTGTGATTGGCCCACCTAGAATGTTGAATTCATCATTTTTGTTATCTCCATTTGGAGAAAATGCTGAAGGAACTGCTAATTGAGTGGAATAATTAATTTTGATGGAATCACACGTTTTTGAAGCACATGATTTAGATGAATACGCAGTTAAGCAGATTTGATAACTAGTTGCTTTCTCTTCGATATAGGCATGTTGTGGTGAAACCAATGCGGTGCTTGTATTATCTCCAAATTCCCATAAAAATTCATTTGCATAACTTGATTGATTTTCAAAAGCGATTTTTAAATTTGGAATCAATGCTGTTGTTGTTTTTAAATTAAATTTTGCTGTTGGTATTGGGAAAATTGTAATCAGTTTTGTTTTGATTAAACTGTCTTTACAACCAAGAGGAGAAGTAGCATATAGTTTTACACTAAACGTATCCATGGATAAATATTTATGAAATGGACTTATCGTTGCGTCTTTTGAACCATCTCCGAAATCCCATTTGTATTTCGTATTCGAAGGAGAAATAGAATTATTGGTGAAATTTACTACTTCCGGAAAACAACCTTCTACTTTGTCGGTAAGGAAATTCACTACAGGTATATCTTCAATTTCAATTTCTTTTTCGATAGAATTTTCACAGTTTTGGTCGGAAGAAACCGTTAATTTAATTTTGTACTTTCCTGATTTTGTGAATACATAGGATTTGTTTTGCGATTGAATTACATCATTATTGATATTCCATGTCCAATTTTTAATAGTCCCAGTGCTAACTTTTGAGCTATCAATAAATTCAGTTATACGATTCGCACAGAAATTTTTGACAACAAATTTTGGTGTCACAGCACTAAGTGCGTAGATATATCCTGGGATTACCAAAGAATCTTTACATCCACCTGGTGCAGTGATAATTTCTTTTACGGAAAACAGACCATCTTTTAGATAAGTATGATTCGGAACCTTATCATTAGAGGTAGTACTATCACCAAATATCCATTGATAAGTAGAACCTTCTACAGTTGTTGAAAAATCATTGAATTTTGGAGCTAACGGCAAACAACCTGAAGTGTTTTGCGCATTGAATTGAACAATTGGCTTTGCATTTATCGTTACGTCTTTATTGAAAGTGTTAGAACAACCAATGCTTGAAGTAGAGGTAAGGCTAATTTTGTATTTTCCCACTTTAGTGTATACATGTGTCGGGTTTTGACTGTTAGAATTACTTCCATCTCCAAAGTCCCAAAACCATGAAGTGATTTTTGAAGCTAATACAGTCGATTTATCCGAAAAATTAACAATTGCATTTGAACAAGCTGTTGAATTTATAAAATCGGTAGTTGGTACATTAAGTACCGTGATATAAGAAGTTTTGATAATTGAATCTTTACAACCACCTTTCGTTGTAATTATTTCTTTAATGGTATACGAACGATTTGCAATAAATGTATGCGTTGGATCTTTTTCGGTAGAAAGTTTGAAATCACCAAAATCATATAAGTATTCAGATCCTTCATCTGCAATAGATTGGTCGCTGAAACTTACAGGGAATGGAGAACATCCGCTTATTGAATTGGATAGAAAATCTACTTTCGGTTTGTTGTTTATGATAATTGTTTTTGTCACATTTCCCTTAGATCCTTGGCTACTTGTAACAGTCAAAGTAACCTGATATGTTCCTGGTTTGGAGTAGCTATGTGATGGGTTTTCGGTGGAAGCTATAGTAGAATCTCCAAAATTCCATTGCCAATCTGTTATTTTTCCAACGGTAAATACGGAAGTATTGATAAAGTTTAATGATGTACTTAAACATGCATTACTAGGAAGCATAAAATTTGCAGTTGGTTTGGAAAGTTCTACCGAATTAGTGTACGAACTCATGCAACCTTCAGCCGTTCTTACTTTTAATATTACACCATACGTTCCACCAGCGTTATATTGATGCATAGGATTGAATAAAGCACTCGATTTTTGATCACCAAAATTCCATTCGTAGGTTGGTGAATTTCCAACATTTACCGAAATATTCGAAAATTGTGTTGAATCTTTCAACGGGAAGAATTCTGCCGTGAAATTTGCTGTAGGAGATTGATTAATGGTAAAATCTTGTTGGATTGAATCTTTACATCCTTCTGCTGTTTTCACAACTAATTTCGCTGTGTAAGTACCTGGTTCTGTATAGTTTGTACTTACGTTTTGATTTGTAGAAGTAGATCCGTTTCCAAGATCCCAATTATAGGTTGAAATTGGAATACCTGATGAATTCGTAGGACCATTAAATACAATCGGATTTCCAGAGCATAGTAAACTTGATGTTAATTTAGAATTTGCTGTAATAGGCGTTACAGGCGTTACTTTATTTTTACATGGATATCCAACTAAAAGTGTTGTGATTGAGAAAAAATCATTTGCAGAAATTTGTGTACATGGAACATTAATTTGAAATCTAACATACACAAGAGGAGTATTATTAGGAACAACGTATGATACATATGGACCAGAAGTATTATTTCTTAAAAATTTATCGGTAGGATTTAAAAATGTATATGGTTCTAATTGTGCTACAACTTTTGTTGTACTCACGTAAGTTAATTTTGTTTGGTCAAATTTTAATCTAAAATCGAAAGAACTTACTGGACCTTTCGATTTTACATAAATCGGCATGTCAAAATACGTCACGCCATTAGAAAAAGAATAAATTGCATTTTGCAAATCGAAAAATAGTGTATCGTTTGCTACATCAGGTGTAGATGCTAATGTAGAATGATTAGTTAGTTTAATAGTCGCTCCTTTTACACTAATTTGAGAGACAATAATCATGAAAATAACCAATAGTATTTTTTTCATTAGGATATATTTAGTAATGTCATTAATTGTAGTAATACAAAGTTACTTTGACAACGCTAATACTAAATAAAGCCTGTATTATGATATGTTTATTAGGTTGTGTTTTTAGTGTTAATAATTGATTTTTTAGACGCAAAAAAAGGCCGTGGTTTTCACCACGACCTTTCTGAAAATCAAACTAATTATTAGTTGTTTATAGCAACTCTTTCTACTTTGTTAAAGTTTTCGTTGTAAACTTTTACTAAGTACATTCCGTTTGCTAAGTTAGCAACATTGATTTCTTGTTTCATGTTTGCAGTTAAATCGCCAGAGAAAATTACTTCTTTACCAGAAAGATCAGTAATGATTACTTTAGAATTAACACCAGATACGATGTTTAAAGAACCAGCAGCTGGGTTAGGGAATACAGAAACTGAATTTGAAGCATCAAGAGAAGCTACACCTGCAGCTAAACCTCTTAATTCAACTTTAACAGCTTTACCATCTAACATACCTTTAACAGATGTGAAATCTTCAAAGTTGATAGCACCATTCGTTGCGTCAAATTTAACAGAAACAACATTTGAGTTCATATCAAACGTAGAGAAATCATTTGAAGTGAAACGTAATGTTCTGTCATTTGTATTAAAGTGACTGAAGCTTTCAATTTCGTTAGATTTTACTTCAACATTTTTGTATGTTAATACATCTTCGTTGAATTTGATCGCGAAGTCAAGACCTTTAACCGCTTTTTCACCTTCGATAGAAACAGGAACTTCAATTGTAGAACCGTTAACAGTTACGTGAGCAAAATCAAAAACAATTTTGTTATCTAAACTTTTGATTAAACCATTGTGTGTGAAGTTAGCATAGCTACCATCAACGTCACCTAACATGATACCTTTGTAAGTTTCAGGAGTAATTGTAGGACAATTAGCAAAATCAGTTACCGGTGCAGGTAAGAAGAAAGGCGTAACAGGTACTCTTGATTTAGAGAAACCACCAGCGATGTCATTTGCTGGGTAAGTAGAAGAGATGTGGTAAGCAGCGTTGTTTTTAATTCTTAATGAATCTACGAACGTCCAGTCTTTAGAAGGTTGACCATTAGAAACACCAGCATTAGAATAGTTCCAAGCTTGACGGAATTCACCGATACTCAATGCACCTCTTTGTCTGATTTGAGAGATATCACCTGCAGAGATAACACCATCCAAGTTAACATCAGAAGCAATCATTTGGTAGATAGTTGGAGTAACATTTACGTCATTCAATAAGATAGAATTGATTACGTTAACGTCACCAGCATTTACAACGTCAAATACGTCAGAAGTATTAGCGATATCTCTAACGATACGTACTCCTAAACCATTGTTTAAGTCATAAGTTGTGTTACCATCGATATCCGCTTTCACGTCAATGTTGTTTCCGTTGATGATACCAGTGTTTACATCAGCACCATAAACTTTAGTTGCTAAGTAATCATTTGGATGTAATGCATCAAATTGAATACGAGAATTATCAGACCAGAATCTCATCGCCATAGGGAAGCTGAAATCTTTGTGTGTAATTGCTTTACCAGCAGAAACTGCTTTCGTAGATACACCACCGATGTAAGACTCTTGTAAGAAAGAAGAAGAAATAGCAGCAGTATCCACAGATGCAAAGTTTACAGTTTTGTTAAATTCTACAGTAACGATTTTACCGATACCAGCAAATTTAGCATTAGCAGGAGCATTTGCGTTGAAGTATACAGAGATGTTCATTGTTCCATTGATTGCATCAATAGAGTTAGAAGTTTGAACATACGCTGGATTGATCAAGTCGCTATTTACAGTTACAGTTCCAGAAGGAGTAACTTTAGTTTTGTCATAAGCAACAACCATATCATAACCAATCACGTTGTTTACTGTATTTGTAGCAGCAGCAGCAACAGCGATGTTAAATGTAGGGATGTTACATTTTTGATCTACCGTACGGATTTCGTAAGGCAATGCATTTGGATCAGCAATTGTGAAGTTTTGTGCAGCTGAAGTAGTAACAGCACCTTTATTGTCTGTAGATCTTACAGTTAAGATTTTATCTCCAGGAGTACTTGTCCAATCGTAAGAATAAGGAGCAGTGTTATCCGTACCAACAACAGAACCATTGATTAAGAATTCAACACCAGTAACAGTTCCATCAGAATCTGTAGCTGTAGCATTAATTGTCACAACTGTTGGAGCGATTAAAGAACCAGCAACAGATGGAGAAGTAGAAGCGATTGCAGCTGTTGGAGGGTTGTTAGCAGCGATTGTAATGTTAGGAGTTGTAGAATTTCCAGTTAATCCTAAGTTATCTGTAGCAACCGCTTTGATCGCGTGAACACCTAAAGTAGAAGTCCAGTTTACAGAATAAGGAGCTGAATTATCCACACCTACAGAAACGTTATCTACGAAGAACTCAACTTGAGCAACTGTTCCGTCAACGTCACCAGCAGTAGAAGTTAAAGCGATTACATCACCAACGATACCGTTAGATCCAGCAACCGTAGCAGTAGGAGCTTGGTTGTTAGCAACTGTGATAGCAACAGTAGAAGAAGTTGTGTTATCTCCTTTGTTATCTGTAGCAACAGCTGTAATGTTATGACTACCAGCAACTGCTGTATAGTTAGCTGTAAATGGAGCAGCGTTATCAACACCAACTGAAGTACCGTCTACGAAGAACTCAACTTGAGAAACTGTTCCGTCAACGTCAGCAGCAGAAGCAGTTAATGTAGTAGCTGTACCAGTGATGATTGCAGCGTTGTTAGATGGAGAAGTTACACTTACAGTTGGAGGTGTGTTAGGAGCTAAGATTAACGACTCAAGAACTGTTTCACCAGCACCAGCGTTAGAAGCTACGTATTTTTGAGAAACACCTGGAGTTGGTGTACCAATTTGGATGTTTAATTCGAAACGGAAAACACCATCTGTTGTAAACTGTCCTAATAATACACGGTTAGCAGCAGTTGGTCCAGTAGCACCATTCAATGCAGAGATCGCACCATCAGTAACGATTAATGAACTTCCTGATTGACTAGTAGCATCAAATAAACCACCAGTTGGGTCGATACCTACGAAAGTAACAGCTTCTGGAGAACCAGCGATGTTACCATCTTGTGTTTTCAATCCAATACCCATTGCAGCAGCAGTGTTATTTAAGATAGAAGACAAAGTTAATAAGTTGGCAGCACCGTTATCATCTGATTTCAATACACCAAATTGTCCAGTTGCAGACGCACCCACAGAGAACCAAGAGTCAAGAGCAACTGTATTGTTTTTTAATTGTGAACTTGCGATAGCATTTGCTGTTGTAGCACCACGATCCTCATTGTTAAAGAAGGAAGTAGAAGTAGAAAACTTCAATGGGTGAGCAACGTTACCATATAACGCTTGGAATTTATATCCAGGTAACATGTCAGCATACACACGGTAAGTAACAGAACCAACAGGTAATGTACCTACAGAAGCATTAGCATCTGCTTGTGTTGCAATATAATATTTTTCAACAACGATTCCCTCTAACCCGTTTTGAGCTTGAGCAAAACCGCCACCTAATAAAGCTAAACTAAGCCCCATAAGGATTTTCTTTGTTACTTGTCTTTTTTGTCTTTTTGTTTTCATTTTTTCTTTTTTAAAAATTAACCGAGCCCAATTAGTTGGACTCGGTAATAGTATTTTTTAGTTACAGCTAGTACCGAAAGAAGCTGATAATTGTAAGAAGTCATTTACGTTAGTAACACCATCTGCATTGATATCTGTAGGACAAGCAACAATACCTTTAGTAGCACCTAATACTTGAGAATAAGACCAGTTAGATAACCAGTTTTCGTTAGCGTTAGAAGAGAAAGCACCACGGTAGTTAGCAGTTCTGTAGAAACCATCTACTGGAGCAGTAGGACAACCAGCAACAGATAAAGAAGGGTTAGGAGTTACATCATTTTTTGCAGAGAAAACGTTTGTGTTGTTATCAACAGTGAAAGAGTAATCAAAACCTGGTAATGTGTTACCAGCAACGATTACGTTACCATCTGCAGCAAATTGATCGTTATCTGCAGTAACTACGTTAGCAGCAGAAGAACCAACAGTGATTGGATTAGTTACTCCAACAAACGTATTACATTTTACTTTTAAGATAGCAGTACCATTTCCGTTTGCAGTAGACCAGTTGTGGTACGCTTCGTAACCACCAGTTCTTGTACCAACAGATTTCACCATGTTGAAACCATTTTTGAAGTTAGCGAAAACTGAGTTGTAGAATTCACCACCTGTTAATTCTTTTGCATTGATTGCAGCAATCGAAGAGTTATCAGAAGTTAATGTAGATTTAGCGTTACCAATAATAGTTGCGTTATAAACTACAGGAATTGATTTTGGATTGTTGTTAGATTTTCCGTCATCAGAATCTGCCTCAAAACCGTTATCAGAATCTACAGAAGCATTCACATCTGTTTTCATACCGAATAAGAATTGCGCTTTCCCTGACCAACCTAAATCGTAGTCAAACATATCGTCATTTCCGAATAATGTAGAAACATATTTAATGTTTACAGTACCACCAAAAAACTCGATATTATCATCTGCAGAAGAAATAGTTTCAACGTGTTCAATAGTTGTACCTCTACCAACAGAACCTAAAGTGATAGCATTTAACTCAGCACCTACAGCAAGAATTGCACCAGCGTGACGAACAGATACATATCTTAATATACCAGAGTTATCATTATCATCAAAAGATTGACCACCAGTTAAGTCTGCACCATATTGATCTTGCGTGTTAGAAGTAGCAAAACCTTCCATAGTACCTAAACCGTTAGCAACTGCTAATTTTCCTGCACCACCTGGTACGAAAGGACCATTCGCTGCTAATGTTAAGTTGTTAGTCGCTTTTCCAAGAATAACTAATCCACCCCATTTACCTTTGTTAGCAATAGCGTATGTTCCGTCAACTGCATCTGCTTCCGCTGTAAAAACGATTTGACAATCTGCAGAACCATCCGCCATAATTTTCCCACCTCTTTCAATAACAAGAGCAGAAGCTTTAGAAGGATCAGGAGTACCTGGAGTAGAAACTAAATCTGGAGCCACACGACCTTTTAATACAGTTCCTGGAGCGATATTAATCGTTTGTCCAGAAGGGATGTAAATTTTTTGGTCAATAATGTACGTTTTATCACAAGTTAAAACAGCACCTGTAGTCAACTCACCACCATACGTTCCGTTGATTGCAACGAATCCTGGTAAAGAGGATAACAATACTGTAGTTCTTGAAGCTACTGATGGACATCCACAAGCAGCACCAAGATTAGATTGCCCAAAAGAAGGCGTGATAGCAGCTACAGCTAAAGCAGCAGAAGCAATCATTTTTGAAATTGGTAATTTCTTTTTCATTTTTCGAACTTTTTTTTGATTCATTAATTTGAAATCAAATATCCGAATGAAAAACAACAAGAATGTAAAGCGCTTGTTATCTAAAAAACAAAGTTTATCGCTGTTTTTTTACGATGAAATTTTATTAAATTAATATAAAGCAG
>CANCJF010000051.1 GCA_947378245.1 Bacteroidota bacterium | reverse complement strand
TTTTTCAGTGCATCCTCGCAATTTTTGTACGATTCTACTAAAAACAACTTGTCGCTACTTTTGATGTATTCTCCCAAAATAGCATTGACATCTTCGTTGTCTTCAATGATAATTACGCGTTGTGTAGTTAAGTCTTCCATAAAACAAAGATAGACATTGTAAACCAAAAAAACCTACCCAACTAGGGTAGTAATACTTTGTAAATCACTTTAGTGCCTAGATTCAATTCCGTATTGAAAATCAATTCCCCTCCAGTTGCAAGTGCTCGTTTTTCAATGTTTTTCAATCCGTTTCCAGAACGCGAACCTTGAACTTCCATCCCAACCCCATCGTCTTTGATGGTGATGATTAGAAAATTGGAATCGAGCGAAAAATCGAGCGTTACATTCGTTGCTTTTGCATGCTTACTGATGTTAGTAATGACCTCTTTGCACATAGGAACAATTTCCTTACTGTAATTAGAAGGTAAAACTAAATAAGGCAACTGGTCGGGTGATGAGGTAATAAATAGGTTAATATCCGAAAATTTGAAGTAATCTTCTGTGAAATCACGCAAGTACATGAACAACTCTTCCAATAAATCACTTTTAGCGTCCAAAGCCCAAATAAAATCACGGAAATTATCGTATACATCTTTGGCGTGGTGGTCAATTTTAGAACCTATCAGGTCTTTTTCATCATACGACTTTTTCATTTGCATCAATTCTGAAAGGTGCATAATGGAAGCCAATTTATTTCCAATTTGATCATGAAAATCGCGTGCGATCTCTTCTCTTATTTTTTGTTCTTTAGTCAGTTGTACTAGCTCTTGTAAAGTTAAATTTCCACGAACTAGAATGTAAATAAGTAGAGCAAGAATGGATAATATTAAACAAAAATTAAAGTATTTATAAGTAATTGATGAGGTAAAATCATCCGTACTAAATTCATGAATTTTATAGGTAAATAAGATATAAAAGAACGTGATTCCGACTAAAGAAAGTAAGGTTAATATTATGCCAGAACGAATATTGATAAACATGAATCCTGCTACAGAGAGTACCATATACCACAACAAATCGTGAGAATGTATACCTCCTGATAAATAGACACTTGCAGAAACCAAATAGATACCCATAATCGACCCAATGGTCAGGGCTAAATCGGTTTTTCCTGTTTTTTTTATTAGTACTAAACCAAATGCAACGATGCTAATTCCAAGGTAATTATGTAACGCTTTGATATCCCATAAATAACCTTGCGTGATATAAAAAAAACCATACACCGAAATGATAGAAAGTACAGTGATAAAAACCAACACCGTAATCTTTGTTTTCTCATACAAAGGAGTCCCTTCCTTGAGAGAAGGATGCATGAAATAATTCAAAAATCGGAGTTTTTCGGTCATTTAAACGTTTCAAAGTAGATGAACAAATATACATTTCTGTTAATTTATATAAGCAAAAAGTGAGAACTAAAATTTTAATTATTTATCATCCATATTTTCCGATTAAAATTTATTTTGAGATTAAATAAATCTCGAAGCCGTTAAATGGCCATTTATGAAGCTTCCGTAGAAAATAAGTGTAATGTAACGTAGTCAAACCCTTGTTTGAACTCAGCCTTCTGATTTTCAGGATGAAAATAAGCTAAAGGCGTTTGTGAGTTTGGGTGAAGACAGTGAAGACAGTGAAATGAAACGTAATTTTCAAGGAAACTTCATTGAGGCCTAGACTTTTTTGACTCCACCTTTTTTTGGCGATGACCGCGAAGCAGCAACGTAGTTAAAAAAAGGTGGAATCCAAGATAAACAAGAATATAATTAAGGTTTATGCTAAATCAGAAATTAAATTTAAATCATAAAGATTTTTAGATTTAATCATTTTGTGATAATTGGTAGTTAAAAAAATCTTAAAACTTCTAATATTTTTCCCTACCTTCAAGTAAAATTAACAATCAATGCTCGAAACAACATCCACTTCTGAATTAGCAATTCGCTTTATTAATCAAACAAATCGATCTATTTTTTTAACAGGAAAAGCAGGGACAGGTAAAACAACCCTTCTTAAACGAATCATTACCACAACACATAAAAAAGCAGTCATTGTAGCTCCTACTGGAATTGCTGCATTGAATGCTGGAGGGGTAACCATCCATTCCTTTTTTCAATTGCCTTTTTCTGGGTTTATTCCAGAATTTGGGGTAACTCCTAAATTCACCGACCGTGTAAAGTGGGAAACCAAAGACACCTTAGTTAAACATTTTCGTATTCCAGCAAAACGTAAAGCACTATTCCAATCCATGGAATTACTAGTCATTGATGAGGTGAGTATGTTGCGCGCTGATCTATTAGATGCAATCGACTGGACTCTTCGCTCTATTCGTAAACGTAATGAACCTTTTGGTGGTGTACAAGTACTTTTTATTGGCGATTTATTGCAATTACCTCCCGTTGTTAAAAACGAAGAATGGGCGGAATTAAAAAATTATTACAACGGAATTTTCTTTTTTCATTCAAAAGTCGTACAAGAAAATCCTCCGCTTTTCATTGAACTTACTAAGATTTACCGTCAGGACGACGAACGTTTTATCCATTTATTAAATCACCTTAGAAACAATCAAATTGACGAGACAGACATACAGATCTTAAACGATTACGTTCATCCAAATTTTGATGTTAAAAATAACCCAGGTTATATTACACTTACTACCCATAATGCGAAAGCAGATGCGATTAACTTGCAATCGTTACATGAATTAAAAGGAGATTCACGTAAATATTCAGGAGAAATCACGGGAGAATTTCCCATTCACATGTACCCCTTGGATGAGGTGTTGGAATTGAAAATTGGCGCACAAGTGATGTTTGTCAAAAACGATTTGTCCTTTGAAAAAAACTATTATAATGGTAAAACTGGTGTTGTAAAAGAAATTGGTAGTCAAGAAATTTTAGTTCACTTTCCAGAAGAAAAGAAAACGATTGAAGTGGAGAAATACGAGTGGCAAAATATACGATACACACTCGATGAAGGCACCAAAGAAATCAAAGAAGAAGTCCTTGGAACCTTTGTGCATTATCCATTGAAATTGGCGTGGGCTATTACCGTTCATAAAAGCCAGGGCTTGACCTTTGAAAAAGCAATTTTGGATGTTTCTCAGGTTTTTGCACCCGGACAAGCGTATGTTGCTCTTTCGCGTTTACGTAGTTTACAGGGATTGGTTTTACTCTCCCCTATGCGTATGAACGGCTTGAGTAATGACCAACAAGTGATGAGTTATACCGCTAGTAAGCCTGAAGAAAATGTGTTAGAGAAATTCTTGGAAGAGGATACAATTCATTTTGTCTACACCTTTTTAGCAAAATCCTTTGAGTGGAGAGATGTAGATGCGATGTGGCGCATACATGATTCGAGTTATGTCTTATTAGGGTCTAAAAGTGAGAAAGGTAAACACAAGACTTGGGCAGCACATCAAGCAAGTGTTTTTCATTCTATGGTGGAACCAGCACAGAAATTTATTGGTCAATTAAATAAATTATTTTCCACACGACCTATTTCCTTACAATTTATTGCGGAACGTGTTACAGCTGCAAATGCTTATTTCTTCAAAACTTTGGAGAACTGTGCCATCAGCACTTTGAAAAAAATGGAAGAAGTAAAACGCATCAAGAAAATCAAGGCGTATTATGAAGAATTAGAAGAATTAGAAACTGCACAATTTGAGATTTTGACTTCCTTACTAAGAGCTAATAATATGTTGGAAATGCTTCTAAAAGGAGAAGAAATCACGAAGGATAAAATCTGGAAACCAGAAATTTTGAACTATCGAAAAAACATTCTAGAGAACATCAAAGCAGAGCAAATTCAAACACCAACATCCTTCTTAGACGATATTTTTGAAGAAGAGGAGGAAATGGTAAAAGCTAAGAAATCTCCAAAATCCAAAGCAGATAAGGAACCTAAGAAATCTACCTACGAAGTTACTTTGGAACTCATTCGTGAAAAGAAATCCCTATCAGAAATTGCTGCGAGTCGCGTGATGTCGGAAGGTACAATTATTGGTCATTTTGTGAAATTGATCAAAATGGGTGAATTACAATTGGAAGAGGTAATGACAACAGATCGTATGTCCGAATTGGCGGATATTTTTGAGGGGTATGCAGAACTTTCTTTAACCCCTTTAAAAGAAAAAGTGGGAGAAGCGTTTACGTGGGATGAATTGAAATTGTATCGTGCAAGTTTGGAAATAGGGGAATAAGGACGATTTCAATAAATTGCTTTTTCTTCGTTCAACTGCAAAATTAAATTCCTCATATACTAATGTATACTTCGGGTTAAATTTCTTGTTTGCCTCGAAAAATCTAATTTTTTGAAATCATCCAAATACTATATTCCTTTTTTAACCTTGTAAACTGAAAAGTAAGTTTTCAATTTATAAGGTTGTTTTCAATCTATTCAAGTATTATTTTTTTGTGATCTACCACTTTTTTGTCAGCATCTAGCACATAAACAATATACATTCCTTTTGAAGCAAATTGTTTTAACGACACCTCCATTTTAGCTGAATTAACAGCTTGGTTAAACACTGACTTACCATTCATGTCTGAAATCTGAATAGAATATCCTGTCATAACGTTGAAATCACTGTGACTAATTGTAAGTACATCTAACGTTGGATTTGGAAACATTTCTATGACATTTATTTTATTCAAGTTTATTCCAGCAGTAATTACAATTTTGAATTTCAATATAGTATCATATTTAATACATTGTGCAACTGTATCGTATACAACAATGGACTGTTCTTGTTTCGCAGAACAACCTTCAGGAGAAGTGTATACATAGGAAATCGATTTTTTACCTAAACCTGCTACGCTTGGTTGAAATTTTAAACCTAGCACTCCATTCCCTGTAAAAGTTCCACCTTGTGGTGTCGCAACTAAACTTATATCGCTTGCATTACTATGAATTAAGTTAGGTAGTGGACTCATAACAACTTTAGGTATTGCATTCACAATAATCTTCTTAGAAGCTATTGCACTACATCCATCTTGTGTTACATTAACAGTATAAGTTCCTGATTTTTTTATTGTAAGAGTATCAAACTTAGAACTAGTATTCCAAACATAATCAGTTCCTCCTTTAGCCGTTAAAAGTATAAAACCACCTTCACAAAACACGGTGTCTCCTTTTACTTGAATTAGTGCTGTAGGATTTGGTTTTACGGTTACAACAACTGTATCTGTTTTGGATATACAACCTTGATTATCCAATAAGAGAGCATACTTTCCGCTCTTAGAAACAGTAATTGCTTTTGTTTTTTCTCCTGTACTCCATAAATAACTCGCAGTTTCATCATTAGAAGTGATTGTTACCTTATTTCCATCACAAAAGGTAGTTTCTCCTGTAATGGTCGTTGTTTTAGTTGGCAAAGAAATTACAGTGATATTTGTATCATTACTCATGGATTTACATTCGCCATCTGTAACTTCAACCGCATATTTTCCTTGAGAATTTACGCTTATTGATTTTTTAGTTTCGTCAACAATTTCAATGTCATTTTTGTACCATTTGTATGTATAATTAGTACTTGCTAATGAAGGAACGGCTTCAATAATTGTAGATTGTCCTTCACAAAATTTTGGCACAGAAGATAGAGAAAGTGTTGTTGTTAAAGGGGTTGTACAACCAGTATAAAGCGTTAATATTTCTTTTTCAGTCAATTGACGTTTCCAAATAGCAATATCATCTAACTTTCCATTCCAAAAAAATCTTGAACCACCTGAACCAATATTAAATGGAAGATTTGCATTTAACCCAATGTCAAAATTATCTCCCGATTTAATCATCTTACCATTAAGATAAAACTTATAATTTCCAATACTATCATTTGTAAAAACTAAATGATACCATTTATTCAGTGAATATTTTTCTGTCGAAGTAAAGTTTTTGCCTCCAGTCCAATAACTAAGGTAATTATCAGTTTTATAATATGGTTCGTTTGAAATGGCTAAAACACCCTGAGAAGTATTACCCCAGGTATCTCTTCCAATCATAATTTTGGATTCAAAACTGCTTGTATTAGTACAAACACTTTCTGCTAAAAACCATAAAGAATAAGTGGTTTGATTGTATTGAAAATTATTCAATGTTGAAATTCCAATATTAGCATTCCCATTAAAATAATAAGCAGAATTAGCTTTACCATTTCGATCAGAAGTTTTAATCACAGAATTTTCTGTCCCATTATTCCCATTTCCACTTTCATCATTTGCATTGCCGTTAAAAGGCCAATAACCTACTAAACCATTACTTGGAACATAAGATGGTACTTGACCAAATGTAAAAATTGTTACTCCAATGCAAAGGAGTGTTAAAAGTTGTTTTTTCATAATGATTAGTTTATTAAATTGTTTAAGTTATTTTGATTAATGATTTTGTATCCTTTGCCATATCCAAGGTACGTGCCTACATTTGCTTTGTCAAAAATTCGAATACAAATACAATATCCACATCCACCATCTCTATTTGAAATAGGACAATATTGTTCAAATAAATTTCGTTGAAACAGTGTAATATTTTTATTAATCAAATAATTAATAAGACTTTCAAATTCTATCATTACCAATCTTTTTTCATTCATTTTAAGATTATCTCTCGATGGAAATTCATAATACATTGCGTCATCATTTTCTCCCCATCTACTTAATTTATAAAGGGATTGACCTTTGGATAATTTAGAAAAATATTCATTCTGAGAACGAAATAATGTTTTCAAATTTTGATGTAAACTCATTTTCTTTAAAACTTTCCTCAAATTTATTTGTTTCATTTTCAATACTTTCTTACTTTTGGTTCTAAATCATATCAATTCAGTTCTAAAATAGAAATTTATGGAAAAGCGAGTAGGAGAAAAAATCAGACAAATACGTGAAATGAAAGGTTTTACTCAAGAGTACCTAGCGCAACAATTAGGTATCTCCCAACGTGCTTATTCCAAAATGGAACGAGAAGAAATAAAAATTGATTGGAACAAAATTACAGACATTGCTAAGGTATTTGAAATGGAACCCGTTGATTTAGTTTCCTTTGATGATAATTTGATTTTTCATAATTGTACACAATCGGGGAAATTCCAAAATTTCAACAACTACATTCCCGAAAAACTCATCGAACAATACGAAGCGCGCATTAAACAATTGGAAGAAGAAGTGGTATTTTTAAGAGAGGTGGTGAAATCTAAGTGAAATTATAAATTGAACCTTTAAGATAATGCACAAAATCACAAACATATCAATCCTTGCTACTTATAAAATCTGTTGTGTTTTCAATACAGGGGAAAAGAAAGTGTTGGATTTATCAAGTGTTTTAGATGATTCTAATAAATACAAAAGAAAATTATTAAATAACGAAGTTTTTCAACAAGCAAAAATTGGAAGTTTCGGTGAAATTTATTGGGATAACATCGGTGAAATAAAAGATTATGATGGTACTATTATTTCATGCGTATATGACATCAGTCCTGAATTTGCTTACTATAACTCATCAAAAATAGATTAACTGAACCACTAGTTAATTTTCATATTTCTGTTTACATTTTCTCCAAAAACACCTTACTCCCACAAAAACTCTAACATTTAAAAAGTTTTTAGGGTTATACCCATAAAAACTTTAAATAAAGCAAAATATTACCTTGCTCTAGCCATTTTAATAGCCAAATCTAACTCTGCTAGAAAAATGTCTGCTTCCTTTTTGTTGCGAATTGCTTTTAACAAACTGTCATTAGATGCCGTTTTATTAATCTCAACAGGTGTTGATTCACTTCGCTTTACCTTGGAAAGTGCAATAATTTCATCAATTTTTTTTTGTATCGTCGGCGTCATATATCCAAATTTAATAAATTTTTCATAAACATCCTTTTTTACTACTTTTGTTTCCCTATGAAACACATCATCCATATTTGTTTTTTATTGATTTTGGTAGTGCTTACAAGTCCTTCTTGTACTACCAAACACCAACAATCTTCTGAAACTGCTTTAAAAATCCCACAATACAAACCGAAATTTAATACTGTTAGTAATCAATACATCTCCAACAAACGGCAGCATATTTATCCGTTTTACAAGCAAATACTAGGAAATGATCGTTTTAATGGAATGTTTTTAGTTGCCAAAAACGGAAAAATCATCTTTGAAAAAGTCAATGGTTATTTGGATTACAACAACGAGAAGAAACTAGAAACAAACACTCCCATCCATTTAGCATCGATTAGTAAATCAGTAACTGCATTAGCAGTTATGCGTTTGGTCGATAGAAAAGAATTATCCTTAGAAGACGATGTACGTAAATACCTGCCAATTTTCCCCTACAAAGGCATTACAATTCGTATGCTACTTACACATCGTAGTGGAGTTCCCTATTATGGATATTTTGCAGATCGTATTTGGGACCATTCCAAAAAGATGACCAACCAAGATGTCTTAAAATTGCTAAATAAACACGTTTTCCCGCTTAATTTCCCGTCAGGAACCCATTTCGCTTACTGTAATACCAATTATGCTTTATTAGCACTTGTAATCGAAAAAGTCACAGAAGTAAAATTTCCAAAGGCAATGAAAATGTTGGTGTTCGATCCGCTCAAAATGAACAACAGTTTTATTTTAGATAAACCAGAAAAAATAAACAAAATTTCTCCTTCCTACAATTCGCGCTTTCAAACACAAGCTGTCGATTTCTTGGATGGTATCTACGGAGATAAAAATATGTATAGTACCGCGAGAGATCTGCTTAAAATGGACATCGCAACTTATTCGCATGTTTTCCTTTCCGAAAAATCTCGTAAAGAAATTTACCGTGGTTATAGCTATGAAAAGCCAGGATCTAGAAATTATGGTTTAGGTATGCGCATGGTAGAAGTACCAGATAAAAAACCGTATTTTTTCCATACAGGTTGGTGGCATGGAAATACAGGTTGTTACGCAACCTTACGTGGAGATACAGTATGTATTATCGCTTTATCTAACGCCTATACACGAAGCGTGTACCAAGTACATCGATTAACCGAAATGTTTGAAGGTTATCCGTTTGAATACAAAGACGAAGAATAAATAGATTTATTATAAAAACAAAAAATGGTCGTAATAATTACGACCATTCAAAATTTATAATAAATATTTGATTTATAAATTTAATTTTTCGAGGCAGACAATAAATTTAAACCGCAGTTTACATCAGTAAATGAGAACACGAAGTCTCAGCGCAGCTAATTTAAATTTTGATGTCGAACGATGAAAAATTTATTTATAAATCAAATAATCAACATAACGTCTCCATATGTATAAAAACGATAGTTATCCTTAATCGCTGTTTTATACGCTTCAATCATTAAATCATGACCACAAAATGCTGAAATCATCATTAATAATGTGGAAAGCGGTTGGTGAAAATTGGTAATCAAACTATCCGCAATACTAAAATCATAAGGAGGATAGATAAATTTGTTTGTCCAACCATCAAAAGGTTTCAACATTCCTTCAGTAGACACAGATGTTTCAATTGCTCGCATGGTTGTTGTTCCTACTGCACAAACACGTTTCTTGTTTCGTTTTGCATTATTCACCATTTCAGCACATTTCTCAGGAATAATTACCTGCTCTGAATCCATTTTATGTTTCGTCAAATCTTCCACTTCAACAGTTCTAAAAGAACCCAAACCAACATGCAATGTCAATTCAGCGAAATCGATCCCTTTAATTTCTAAACGTTTCAATAATTCACGAGAGAAATGAAGACCAGCAGTTGGTGCTGCAACAGCTCCTTCTACTTTTGCGTATATTGTTTGGTAACGTTCTTCATCTTCTGGTTCAACAGCACGCTCAATGTATTTTGGAAGTGGAGTTTCACCTAATTCAGTAATTTTCGCTTTGAATTCATCGTAATCACCATCAAATAAAAAACGAAGTGTTCTTCCTCTAGATGTAGTATTATCAATTACCTCCGCTACTAAGGAATCATCATCGCCGAAATATAATTTATTTCCAATACGAATTTTACGTGCTGGATCAACTAATACATCCCATAATAAAGATTCACGGTTTAACTCACGTAACAAAAACACTTCAATTTTTGCTCCAGTTTTTTCTTTGTTTCCATACATACGTGCTGGAAAAACACGTGAATTATTAGTGATCATTACATCGCCATCGTCAAAGTAATTGATGATGTCTTTGAATAATTTATGCTCAATTTTGTTCTCTTTACGGTTGATTACCATCATTCTCGCTTCATCGCGATTTTCTGTTGGATGTTGTGCAATTAATTCGTGAGGAACATCGAAACTGAATTCGGAAAGTTTCATTTTACTCATATCGTCGTATTTTTAAGTGCTTTTCGACTCTTTTTTGGAGAGTCCAAAAGAATACAAAGTTATAAAAATATTTGATACTTTTAGTAAATTATGAGTTATGAATCATGGGTTATAATTCATAACTCATAATCTATAATCAATTCAAGGCTTGTGCTAAATCTGCAATCAAATCCTCTACATCTTCTACACCAACACTTAAACGAATTAATGAATCAACAACTCCTGTTTTTTCGCGCTCTTCTTTTGGTATAGAAGCATGTGTCATTGTCGCTGGGTGACCAATCAATGATTCAACACCTCCCAAAGATTCTGCTAACGCAAAAAGATCTACTTTCTTTACAATGGCATGTGCATCTTCGATGTTATTCCCTTTCAAAGTGAATGAAATCATACCTCCAAAATCACGCATTTGTTTTTTCGCTATCGCGTGATTAGGATGAGATTCAAAGCCTGGCCAATATACTTTGTCTACTTTTGGATGTTTTGTTAACCAGTGCGCTATTTTAGCCCCATTTTCGCAATGACGTTGAACACGTAAGTGCAAGGTTTTGATTCCACGTAACACCAAAAAGGAATCCATTGGCGCTGTAACTGCTCCAGTTGAATTTTGAATGCGGTACATTTCTTTCGAAATCTCCTCGTTATCTGTAACTAAAATTCCCATAACAACATCCGAGTGACCACCTAAATATTTCGTTGCCGAATGCATTACGATATCTGCTCCTAAATCGATTGGTGTTTGCAAATACGGTGTTGCAAACGTATTGTCTACCGCTAACATCGCTCCTGCTTTTTTAGCAATTTTGGCAACAGCCTCAATATCTACGATATTCATCATAGGGTTGGTTGGTGTTTCCACCCAAATCAATTTTGTATTTGGTGTAACGAAGTTCTCAACGTTTGATGCATCCGACATATCTACGAATTGAAACTTGATACCGTATTTTGCAAAAATTGTTGTAAACAAACGGTATGTCCCTCCATATAAATCGTTGGTAGAGATTACCTCATCTCCAGGACTCAACATTTTTACTACGCAATCAATTGCAGCCAATCCTGAACCAAAAGCAGCACCAAAACGACCGTTTTCTATCGCTGCGATATTTTTTTCTAAAGCATGTCTTGTTGGATTCAAGGTGCGAGAATATTCGTATCCTTTGTGGTTACCAACTCCGTCTTGCACATAAGTAGAAGTTTGGTAAATTGGTGTCATAATTGCACCTGTTGATTCGTCTGGGTGTACACCAGCGTGGATTGCTTTTGTTGCGAATTTCATAGTTGAATATTTAGAGCAACAAAAATAAGGAAATTTATGAAGGAATCTTAGTTCTTTTCTTGGCACAATTCCACCAACATGCCATTTGTACTTTTTGGATGTAAAAAAGCAATACGCTTATTATCCGCACCATCTTTAGGAGATTGTTGAATCAACACAAAATCCAAAGCAGTAAGTCGTTCCATTTCGGATTCAATATCCTCCACCTCAAAAGCAATGTGATGTATTCCTCCTCCTTGTTTTGCTAAAAACTTAGCGATCGGACTCTCCGGATTTGTTGCTTCTAATAGTTCAATTTTAGATTCTCCCACTTTAAAAAAAGCAGTACGTACACCTTCTGAAATCACTTCCTCCATTTTGTAGCAGGTAGTATTCAATAATTTTTCAAATACACCTATCGATGATTGCAGATCGGTAACCGCAATGCCAAGATGTTCAATTTTTTTCATGGAAATTTAAGCTGAATTAGCTCTTTACGAATTTCTCCGTTTTATTATCAAAGTTGATATAGTAAGCACCTTTTACCAATGCACTACAATTTACACTTGAACCAAATCCTTTTTTAACGATGTTTCCGTATGCATCGTAGATCTCATACTTCGTTTCAACTGGTTTTTCAGCAGCAGTGAATTTTATATCTTCTTTTACCTTAATCGGGTTTTTCTTAACCTCAGGTAAATTAGAAGTAAACTTAACCTCCTTAGAAGTACGTTTTGAACCTGTATGATCAATTTGAACAACACGAATCGTGTTTTGTCCAGAATGTGCAATTACTTGGAAATCATAAATATTAGGAGCGCTTGCCTTGCCTTTACCTTGTACTTGACCAACTTCGACCCATTTGTCCCAACGGTATTGTTCAACAATGAAAGGCAACTTACCATTTTCATCCGTAGTTTTCCAAGATAATTTTCCAGAAGCACTAACTATAATCTCTGCAACTTTAAAAGTACTTCTTGGAAGTAAAACTTCTGGGTTTAATATTTTAGGAGCACATCCTGAATTATGTTCAATTACAATAAATACTTGTTGACCTATATGTAAATTGAAATAAGAAAAATCAATTTCAAATGCACTTGCACCAATACCTCCAGGCATAATGTTACCATTAACCGTCACTTTAGTCGCGCAAAAACCAAATCCATCTGGATCTTCAGGGTTTTGAACAATCAAATTTTTTCCTTGGTAACTTCCCTCAATAGACAACGCAGCAAGTACTGAATTACCTAGAAATAAAAGAAATAAAAGAAATAATATGTGTTTCATAAACCTATTTGTGCAGTTTTAGAGGTACAAGTTTAAGGCTTTATTTTACAAGTAGCAAGTTTTTTTATCGACATTTTAATGTCCAAAATAATATTTTTTCATTTTCCCTGTCATACTCTACCATTTTGGACATGTACCACACTTATCCAATGTATTGATAAACATGAAAATACCAAGTTTAATATGTGTATCAACATACCAACTATTTATTGCAAGTTTCACTTGATTTTGCGTGCGTAGATTTACGTTGTTTTTTGCAAAATAACCAATTGATTTTGTTGCTTCTAAAAAAAGTCTACGGACAAATTCAAAACGCAAACCTACAGCCCCTGAAGCATAATAACCTGTTGAACTAAACCCACTATGCGTCGTTTGTAATTGTTCCTTAAATTCATCAGCAGAAAATACACTCCCTCCACTTATACTTAAAATAGAAGCTAGTTTAAACTTCCCCATTTGTGTTTTAAAAAGATGGTCGTTTCGTTTTAAATTGAATCCAAAAAACAAATTCTCACTACTCCAAATTGTAGTTGATTGAAGATTCTCTAGGCTCATCCCCAAAGTAGTTGCATTCAAACCTAAGGTATAATGATGTTTGAAACAATAATTAATGCTAGCCGAATATTGAATTGAATTTGTTGTATTAATTCCCTTTATGTTTTGAAAATGTAGTCCTCCTGAAATGTTTAATGTCCCTTTTGCCAGTGTATTATGAAGTGTCTGAGTTTGAGCACTTGTATTACTAACCCCTAAGATAAAACATAAGCACAGTATGCAAAAACGAAACATATTAACTCATTTTTAAAAACGCTACTTCTTTATCTGTTAAATGTCTGTAAAACCCTCGTGGTAAATCCTTTTTTGTCAAACTAGCAAATTGTACACGATCCAATTTTACGACGGTATAACCCAATGCTTCAAACATACGACGGACAATGCGGTTTTTTCCAGAATGAATCTCTACACCCACCTCACGACTTCCAGTATTTGGTATAAATTCAGCCTTGTCACACGCAATTTTGCCATCTTCTAAGACAATACCTTTTCGTAATTTATCTATATCCTCCATAATGACTGCTTTGTTTAACTCAACATGATAAATTTTGGAAGCATTGTATCTTGGGTGAGTTAATTTTTTGGCTAAATCTCCGTCGTTCGTAAATAACAATACTCCTGTTGTATCACGGTCTAAACGACCTACAGGATAAATACGCTCTTTACATGCTTTACGAACCAACGACATTACCGTTTTTCTTCCCAATGGGTCATCCATGGTTGTAATGAAATCTTTTGGTTTGTTGAGCAATACATAACGTTTTGGTTCTGCATTGATAGTATGACCATCGTATTTAACAACATCGCCAGGTTTAATTTTATAACCCATCTCCAATACAATCACATCATTGACACTCACCACACCTGAACCAATCAATACATCGGCTTCACGGCGAGAGGCCACTCCTGCATTCGATAAAAATTTATTTAAACGAATTTCGTTCTCATTGAATGTTGGCATAGGATCACCCTTGCGAACACGTTCTTTTTGAGGAAAGAATCTTTTCTTTTCACTAGTAGATTCAGTATTTGATTCAGAATCAGTACGTGGAGTTATCACTGTTGAATTTGCAGTAGGTTTTCCTTTGAATGTTGGCTTTCCTTTGGTAGGATTGGAAACTTTAACTGATTTTTTCTTGTCTTTAAATTTTGAAAAGGAATCCCCTTTTCCTGTTTTTCTTGTGGTCATCGCGAGCAGAATTTTTTACAAAGGTAAATCAAATCAATGGATAATTGTCAATTGTTAATTGTCAATTATTTAATCATAATAAATCGTCTCAAAACGAGTAATCGACAACAAGTTGGTTGCGACTTCTTGTTTGATAATCGAAGAAAGCACTCCCGTTTTGGCGTTATACAAAAATTCAGTTCGGTAGATTAACTTCTTATTGATATACGACTTTTTGTCAATTATATTGTTCTTTCCATCGTATTTAAAATGAACCGACTCTGTTTCTTTTGGAGTCAAACTAGAAAATTTAACAATACTATCCACCTGATTATTTACATTATAATAATACTTGACCTCGTTAATTTCAGAAGTCATTTTTAATTTCTTAGCAATTTCTATTACTTGCCCTTTCGGATTAGTATACGTGATGTAATCTAAATATGGATTTCCATAACTGTTATAGACAATTTTTTTCTTTTGGTTGGGATAACTCTTATATCGTGCAGTTTCATAATCCAACAAACTATCTTGCTTGAATAAAGGTTGCGATAAATCACGTTGTAAGACCTTATCGCGAAAATATTCTTCTTTTATCACTTGTCCAATGGAATCGTAGGTATAATTGGTAGAAGTAAAACCTGCATAATTATTTTTTCGAAAAGTTTTTAAAATTCCTTTAGGAGAATAAATGTATTGGAAGTAAGATGTGTCGGCATTTGAACCTGGATCTTGAATTTCAAAAACGGTCGCTAAAAATCCTTTTTCGTTGAAATAATAAACGGATTTCTTGTCCAAATCACGCATAATATCTCCTGTTTTCTTTTGAAAATAAGTGCAGTGAATTTCTTTGACTTTTTTAAGTTTAATTTCCTTGGGGTTAAAAAATGGTTGCTCTTCAAATACTTTTCCTAAGGTGTTGTTGATTAACTGACCTTTTACAGAAAAAGTCAATCCCATCATAAGCCCCAATAAAAACAAACAGTAACGCATTCTATTTTTTTACAAAAATAAAGTTACTTATGAATTAAACAATGAAGTAAATGATATACTATGTAACTTAGCATAGTAAAATTACACCATGGAAAAATTTGTAGACAAAATCGCAACATACATAAAAGAAACGAACACTCCTCTTGAAGATTGGATCATCATTTTACCGTCTGAACGTGCAAAACAATACGTACAACAAGCGATTTTCAACACATACAATCGACCAGTATTTTCTCCAGAAATACTTACCATCAATCAATGGGTAAAGCAACATACTCCAGAAACAATACTGAACAAAACACGTTTACTGCTGAACTTATTTGAAGTTCACACCCACCAAGGAAAGGAAGCGATTGATGCCGTTTTTGATGAATTCATGACTTGGGGAAATATCCTTTTGTCTGATTTTGATGAAATGGAACGTTATTTAATTGATTCCAAATACCTTTTCCGAAATTTGAAAGACATCAAGGAAATAGAAAATTGGAGTTTCGGAGAAGGAATGGTATTATCTGAGCGACAAAAAAGATTCATGGAATTTTGGGATCGACTACCTGGGTACTACCTAGAATTCAACGAAAAGTTAGCAAGCAAAAATGCTACTTATGGAGGTAAATCCTATCGTAACCTTGCTGAAAATATAGATCGAGTATTCTCAAAAAACAAAAATGCTCATTTTCTTTTTTGTGGATTTAATGCCTTATCCTTGGCAGAAAAGAAAATTATCAAACAACTCAAGCAACTTGGAAGAGGTCACCTGCTAATTGATGCAGATGTATATTATTACAATGATAATCAACACGAAGCTGGCGCATTCTTAAGAGATACAACTAATTATTTAGGAATAAAGAATCCGGAGTATATCGGCAATAGCATTGGTACACAAACAAAAAACATCGAACTCATTTCTTGCTCTCAGTCAACCGGTCAAGTAAAAGCAATTGGTTCACTGCTCGAATCCTTTTCTCCAGAAAAAATTGCTGGTTCGTTGGTACTACTTGCCGATGAAAGTTTGATTGTTCCATTGATAAATACTATCCCGAACAAGGTTGGTAAAGCAAACATTACCCTTGGACTTCCATTAAAAAACAGTTCGATAAGAACATGGGTTGACCTACTCTTCAAAATTCAAGAAGGGATAATCAAGTACAAAAAAGTTACGGTATACCATAAAGATTTACTTTCATTTTGGAACCATCCGTTCATCATTGCTCTAATGAATTTCGAGGAAGAAAAATTGATTCATGAGCAAGAACAAGGTATGCGCAAATACAATCGAATTTTTCAACAAGTTGGAAAAGTGAGTATTTCAAATCGTTTGGATGAATTGCTACAATTGATATACACACCTTGGGAGAATAATTGGCAAACAGCGATGGTGATGGTGCGAAAGTGCAACGAATTGCTTTATGGTTACCTAGACGAAAAATACATGTATGAAAAAACATTGATCCATAGTTTTGACAGTGGATTAATCGATTTTCAAAATTGTGTGTCAGAAAATTTCCCAATAATGGGAATCAATACATTTAAGAATTTATTCAACCAGGAATGGACAAGAGATACCATGGCATTCTATGGTAATCCTTTAGATGGACTACAAATCATGGGGTTGCTAGAGACACGATTATTGGATTTTGAAACTATTTTGGTAGTTGGAATGAACGAAGGAAAAATGCCTCCTACGAATCCTATTCAGACATTAATCCCAATGGATTTAAGAAAACACGTAGGACTTCCATTACCACGAGATAAGCAAGGATTATTTGCACACCATTTTTATCGTTTACTGCACCATTGTTCTGAAATGTACATTACCTACTCTTCGTCAATGGAGGGGATGAATTCGAATGAACCAAGTCGCTATTTATTGCAATTAGAACTGGAATTAACGAAATATTCTAAACTAATAAATTTTACAAAAAAATTCTATACATTAGAGTCAAATCAACAATCAACAAAGATTAAATCAATAGTCAAAACGAATGAATTAGTTAATCGTTTAGACAAACTACTCCAAACTGGAATTTCAGCAAGTGCTATTAAAACTTTCTTTACTTGTCCGCTTGATTTCTACTACAAATACGTTCTTCGTTTTGGTGAAGAAGAAAAAGTAGAAGAATCTATTGAAAGTAATCAGTTAGGAACATTTGTTCATGCTGTACTGGAAGAATTGTACCTCCCCTATTCTTTGAAAAACAAAGATGGTTCTGAAAAAACAAAAATTCCTCCGAAGTTACTTGTAGATGATATCGATCAAATGATAAAAGCATATCCTTTAGAAATGCGTAAACAGTTTAGTCTCCACT
>CANCJF010000050.1 GCA_947378245.1 Bacteroidota bacterium | reverse complement strand
TCAACAACAGGATAGATGTAAACATCAGCTTCTAATGACTGAGAATAATCAGAATTCCAATAGATCTCGTCTTGATAATAAGCAGCGTTTTGTGGAGTCTTATTAGGAACAGTTAAAACACCTAATTTCGAATTACTTACTCCATATTTTAAGAATGGTGTTGCAGTAATAGCAGTACCTGCAGGTACAGCATTAGAATGAACAACAGAAACTTTCCATTTACCAGTTTTAGAATTAAAAGCTACTAAATAAGTACCTGGCGTCACACCTACACCTGTAATCACTTGTCCTGCAACTGGATAGTATTTTGGTGAACCATATGAAGATACTGTTAAAGAATCCCCTGTGATCGATCCTACAAAATTAGGCTGATTACCAAAACCTAAAGAATTCGTCGTTAATACTTTCAATGTATCCGCAGACTTTGAGCCAGAAACCTCAACTGTCAACGTATCAGTATTAAAAACTTTATCTTGTGGCAAATTGAAATATTGAATCCCAGGACCACCAGCAACAGCAATTTTTTTAGTTACTTTCGCAATCCATTTTTGACCTTTTCCATAAAAATCTACGTCAACAGATACAGAATCTTTCTTTTTTCCATTTTGTAAAACGATACCTACAGATTTCACTTTTACATCTGCTTTACTAGGAAAAGATTGAACCAAGGAAAAATAGAAAGTTGTATCTGCGTTTTTAGGAACACCTTTTAACGTATAGGTTGTATAACTATTTCCTGAACCATAAGCAGCTTTTGCATCAACCAATTTCAACGTATCAATGATTGTTTTAGAACCTCTTTTAGCCCCTTTAGTTGAAGCGTCATTCAAATTATAAGCATCACTTTTAACAGGTGAGTAGTTAGACTCTTCACTAGTCTCAGGTGTAAAACCACGGTGTGCTTTTACAGATTTTGTTTGTGCATTTACAGCAAGCGCCGAAGCGAAGACTGCAAACGATAATAGTAATTTTTTCTTCATATATATAATTTTAAATTAATACTGTAACAAAAATAGAATAAAAAGTCTAAGAAAGCAGATTTATCATTCATTTTTATTCACAATTTATAGTTTCATTTACAAGATTTCAACAGCAAAAAAAAAGGCTGCTTTTTCAAGCAACCTTCACTAAAAAAAATAGTCTATCTAGTTTTATAATATTTCAATTACCCCTGCCGCTCCTTGTCCAGTACCCACACACATGGTAACAATTCCATACTTTTGTTTTCTTCTTTTTAATTCTGATAGCATTTGTACGGTTAATTTCGCTCCCGAACACCCAAGAGGATGACCTAAAGCTAAGGCCCCTCCATTCACATTGACAATCTCCGTATTTAATTTCAGCTCTTCAATCACAGCGATAGACTGACTAGCAAATGCTTCGTTTAACTCAATCAAACTGATATCATTCATGGTTAAACCTGCTTGATTTATCGCTTTAGGAATTGCACCTACAGGTCCCATTCCCATGATTTTTGGCTCTAATCCAACAACCGTATAACTTGCTAAACGAGCGATTGGTTCAATATTTAATTCTTTCACCATTCGTTCAGACATTACCATCACAAAAGCTGCCCCATCAGAAGTCTGTGAAGAGTTTCCTGCTGTAATAGAACCTCCATTTGCAAAAACTGGTTTTAACGCTCCTAACCCTTCTACTGTACTTTTACGCGGACCTTCATCTGTATCTACAACATAGGATTTCACTTGTCTTTTCTCATTTTGATCTAAAAAAATGTGCTCAACAGTAATTGGAACAATTTCTTCTTTGAATTTTCCTTCAGCAATTGCCTTCATTGCTTTTTCATGTGAATGAACAGCAAATGTATCTTGTGCTTCTCGTGATATTTTATAGCGATTAGCTACTTCTTCTGCAGTCAACCCCATCCCCCAATACCAATCCGGATGTTCTTTAGCAACTTTAGCTCCGGGAACAATTCTCCAGCCCCCCATCGCCATGATTGACATTGATTCAGCCCCTCCTGCAATAATGCAATCAGCCATTCCTGCTTCTATTTTAGCTCTAGCCATAGCAATCGTCTCCAACCCTGAAGAACAATATCTATTCACTGTTATCCCAGGTACTTTCACAGAATCAAATCCCATTAACGAAATCATTCGACCCATATTTAATCCTTGTTCAGCTTCTGGTGTTGCATTACCTACAATTACATCATCCACACGATCAGGATCTAATTGCGGGAATTGACTCATTAGATGGCGGATCACTTCAGCACCTAATTCATCTGGTCTTGAAAAACGAAAACCTCCTTTTCCAGCTTTTCCGATTGCAGTTCTGTATCCTGCGACTATGTAAGAATTTTGACTCATATTTTTTTAGATTAAAGACGAAAAGAACAAAGATTAAAGACTTTACTTTCCTTTATTTTTTTTTAGACTATAGACTTCAGACATTAGACTTCAGACTAGAATACTATATGTTTTACAATTATTATTTATTTTCTAAATTTCTTTTAAGACCTAAAATCATTTTTTGAACTTCTGAAATTTGCTTTATTACAGATTCAATATCAACATGAAACAACTCATTTGTAATAATTAATTGCGTTTCTAATTCATAGGATGAAGCAATTGCAATGTTTAAAAAATGAAGAAACTCTTTATCTGATGTTCTACCTGATCCCTCAGCTATATTTGAGGGAACTGAAACGCTAGACCTATTCATCTGACTAATCAATCCAAATCGTTCATCCGAAGGCAACATTGAGGTTATCTGATAAATTGATTTCACCAATTCAATCGATTTTTTCCAAACTAACAATTCTTTAAAATTATGCTTCATCTCAAGTCTTAGGTCTGATGTCTAATTTCTCAAAATTTTCCCTTGTTTCAATATACTTTGCAGTCGTTCTAATGTTTTCTTTTCCATGCACAACTCTAAAAATGCCTTACGTTCCAAGTCTAAAACATATTGTTCTGATACTAACGTGTTCTCAGATAAATCACCACCCGCTAATACAAATCCTAATTTTTCTGAAATCACTTGATCATGTTTTGACATATAATGACCCGACACCATAGAATGCGCACCTACATACACAATTCCCAAAGCTTCCTTCCCTAAAACTGTAATGTTTTTAGCTTTTTTCGGTGCAATATAACCTGCATCGGCCAATTCCAAACAAGCACTTTTTGCACGCAACAACTGATGATCGCGACTCACAACTACTTCGTCAATTCCTTTTCTTAAATATCCTAATTCAAATGCTTCGTGTGCAGAAGTAGAAACTTTAGCCTGACCAATTGTTAAAAATTTATCTCTAAAACGATTTATTTTTATATCTCCGTCTTGTAATTCATCCGATAAACGTTTCGCGAATTCTTTTGTTCCGCCACCTCCAGGAATTAATCCAACACCAAACTCAACCAATCCCATATAAAGTTCCGCATGAGCAACAACCTTATCGGCATGCATTGACATCTCACAACTACCTCCTAATGCCATATTATGAGGAGCTACAACTACTGGAATATTACTGTAACGAATACGCATCATCACATCTTGAAATGCTTTGATTGCAAAATTCAACTCATCGTATTCCTGTTCAATAGCCATCATGAATATCATTCCAACATTTGCACCTGCAGAGAAATTTTGTCCATTGTTATAGATCACTAAACCGCGATATTCTTTTTCAGCTAAATCCATTGCTTTGTGAAGTCCTTGAACTACCCCACCGCCGATGGTATTCATTTTAGTGTGAAATTCTACATTTAGGATTCCTTCACCTAAATCAATAATCGAAACATCTGAATTCTTCCATACTGTATGCGTTTCTCTTAAGGAGTCTAAAATAATTAAATCCTCAGTTCCAGGAATAATTTGATTTTCTTTTACTAGTTGATTGTAGAAATATTTCTTTCCATCACATTGCGTATAAAATGTTTTTTGACCTGTAGTCACAAAGTCTAACACCCATTGAGCAGGTTTACAACCAGCTGCTTCGATTAATTTCAATCCATCTTCAACACCAAGTATATCCCATGTTTCAAAAGGACCTAACTCCCATCCAAACCCCGCTTTTAAAGCGTCATCAATTTTATAAATTTCATCAGAAATTTCTGGAATTCTATTGGAAACATAAGCAAACATACCACCGAACAGCTTTCTATAAAACTCACCCGCTTTGTCTTGCGCTGAAAACAATGCTTTAGTTCTTTTCTTTAAATCATCAATTGATTTAACTGCTTCTAACGAACCAAACTTTGCTTTTAAAGCAGAACGATATTCCATTGTTGAAAGATCCAACGTTAAAATTTCAGGTTTACCTTCTGCATTGATAGCTTTCTTGTAAAATCCTTGTTTAGATTTAGATCCCAACCAATTATTAGTTACCATTTGAGAAACATAATTTGGCAAAGCAAATTTAGCATTCTCTTCATCTTGCAAACAATTTTCTCTTAAGCCATTTGCAACATGAACCAATGTATCAAGTCCGACAACATCACACGTTCTAAACGTTGCAGATTTCGGTCTTCCGATAACAGGCCCTGTTAATTTATCTACTTCTTCTACAGTTAATCCCATCTCACCCACTAAATGGAAAAGGGACATTATTGAATAAACTCCTACTCTATTTGCAATAAATGTAGGAGTATCTTTACACAAAACTGTTTTTTTACCTAGAAATCTACTCCCAAAATCCATTAAGAAAGATATAATATCCTCTTTGGTTTTAGAAGTTGGAATAATCTCTAACAACTGTAAATACCTTGGTGGATTGAAGAAGTGAGTTCCACAAAAATGTGTCTGAAAATCTTCAGACCTTCCTTCTAACATCAAATGAATCGGAATACCTGAAGTATTAGATGAAATGATTGTTCCTTTCTTTCTAAATACTTCAACTTGATCAAAAATTTGCTTTTTAATATCCAATCTTTCAATAACAACTTCAATAATCCAATCACAATTTTCAATCAACTTCATATCATCACTAAAGTTTCCAGTAACGATTCGCGATGCAAAATTTTTAGAATAAATTGGAGAAGGATTTGATTTTAATGCAAATTGTAGTGCTTCATTAACTATTTTGTTTTTGAATAATTTTGACTCGGGAGTTAACCCAGAAGCTAGGTCTTTTTCAGTAATTTCTTTTGGTTGAATATCTAACAAAACAACTTCACAACCTATATTCGCAAAATGACAAGCAATTCTTGACCCCATTACGCCAGAGCCTAAAACTGCGACTTTTTTTATGTTTCTATTCATACTCTATATTATTTCTACTTCTATAAAAATGAGCGGGTTAATTACAATTGGAAGTAAACATACCCAACATTTAAATATAGAAATAATATTTTAATCCTACCACAATTCTTTAGAGATTCTAACTGAACCTTTAAAATGAGCTACTAAAGTATTTTCTTGATTATGAATTTCTACCACGAAAACTGCCGAAGAATTTCCTTTATAGATTAAATGTGATTTCGCTAATAATTGATCATTAACACGAGCTTTCACCAAGTGAGATATTGAAGTTTCAACACTTACCGCTTTAAATCCAAATGTATTTGCTACAAACGCTAAACAGGTGTCTGCTAATGAATAACAAATACCACCATGCGCAATTTTAAATCCATTCGTATGTTTTTCTTGTAATTTTAGAGAAAGTTGAACACTACCTTTCGAGACTCCATTAATTTGTATTCCTAACAACGAACTAAACTCGTCATTGTTATACATTAACATTACAATCTCTTCTGGAGACTTCATTCAAGAATAATTGATCTAGACAATAATGTAATCATAGCAGTTGCTACAATAAATAGTTGAGTAGCAGTTTCATCATCTAATGAAGTTCCATCCTCATCTTCCTCACTAATTTCTATAGCAATAAATTGATTTAAATCAGGTTGATCACAAAAGTCTTCTAAAATCGCTTCATCGTCGTCTTCAAAAAATTGATCTAACATTTCATGAAATGGAACTTCGAAAGTATCCAAATCTTCTTCTTCAATTTGACGACATTTAACCCCCTGTTGTGCAAACGTTTCGGACAACAAACAGAAATAATAAATGACTAAACCTTCCAATTGCTCATTTTCATATTCTTGTGCTGCAGATAATGCATACCCCAATAAAACAGGTTGCAATTCAGCATATTTTTCAGCAATGGCATCTAAGGCATCATCATCTAAATTATCTACAATTTCAATTGCTTTAGCGATGTTTGTATGTGAGATATGTATTGTATTCATTTTATATTTAAATTAAAAAAGCCATCTTACGATGGCTTACCTATTACTATCTATTTAACATTACCGGCATTACCAGCATGAGTATATCTTCATTTTCGTTTTCATTATTAGCCGGAACTAATAACCCTGCCCTACTTGGAACACTCATTTGAATTTTTATCTCAGTGGATTCCATATTCGAAAGCATTTCCATTAAAAAACGAGCATTAAATCCAATTTCCATATCATCACCGTCAAAAGAGCAAGTCAATCGTTCTTTTGATTCATTATTAAAATCTAAATCTTCCGCAGAAATCGACAATTCAGAACCAGCGATATGAAGTTTAATTTGATGTGTCGATTTATTTGCAAAAATAGATACACGCTTGATTGAGCTTAAAAACTGACCTCTATCAACTGTCAAAACATTTGGGTTTTCTTTGGGGATCACCGCCTCATAGTTTGGATATTTACCATCTACCAATCGACACATTAAAATGATATCGCCAAATGTAAAAACTGCATTTGAATCATTAAATTCGACTAATACCTCTCCTTCACTCCCAACATTTGCTTTTAACAAATTCAGAGGTTTTTTAGGCAATATAAATGCTGCGCTTGAAGTTGTTACGATATCAGTACGTTTATATCTCACCAATTTATGAGCATCTGTAGCTACAAATAATATTTCAGATGGCGAAAACTGACAATAAACACCACTCATAACTGGACGAAGTTCATCATTTCCTGTCGCGAAAATTGTTTTATTAATTGCCTTTGAAATAATCTCTGCAGACAATTTAACTTGATTTCCACCTTGCATAGCTGGAGATTTTGGATAATCATCCCCATTATACCCAACCATTTTAGACTTCCCGTTATCATAAGAGATTTCAACACCAAAAGATGTGGAATCAACTAAAAAAGTACAAGGTTGATCTGGTAAATTTTTTAAGATGTCCAATAACAATTTAGCAGGTATACAAATTTTACCAGATTCAGTTGCTTGAACTTCCAAAGTTGTTTTCATCGTCGTTTCAACATCGGATGCGGAAACTACCAGTTGATTATCTTCGATTTCAAATAAAAAATTATCTAAAATTGGAAGTGAATTATTCGTAGTCAATACACCACTGATGCTTTGTAAGTGTTTTAAAAGTACGTTACTTGATACAACAAAATTCATAGTAATATTATTTTATAAGAACAAAGATACATTAAGTTTTTAAAATCTATTCTGGTTTCGTTGCAAAATAAATATGCCCCATTATCAATGGATTGAAAACAAAATATTGACATTTCACAATTTCACCTGAAGGTAATTCACACCAAAAACGATTTGGATCGTAGGTCACTGAATCTCCAAAATCATTCATTGATTTCGAATCAGCAGGCATACGATACATTTTTAATACTGTTCTATGGCCATTCACTTCTTTCACACTCAATTTGGCAAATGGTTTAGAATGTTTTAAACTGTCCACTTGTTTTTGATTTAGTTCAAAATTAGCAAGTTCAAAATGCACTTTTCGGTAATTCGCTAAATACTGAATAGCCATTGAAGTATCCAATTTAGGCAATTTTTTACCATTTTGTTTCACACTGTAAGTCGCATTTACCTTTGATACTGAAAAACTTCTCATGGGAGTATCATTAAACTTGACATCTACATTTGCGATTTGATCTAGAGATAAGTTAAAAATATTGGTACACATCCATTTTCTTTTATCTGCGAAAAATCTAGGGTCTATTATTCCATTCAATCCTTTGACTTTCATAATTACAGGTAAATCACTTTTTTCATCTGGAGTTTCCAACAACATATATGTTCCATAATGATCTTGAGTTGAAAACCCTACATACCAAGTCTTTGTCCATTCTCCATTTTGAAAAATCTCCACTTTTGTATGCATAGAAGACATTAATTTTACAATGTTTTTTCTAGAATGTTCTGGAACATACCCTTTAAATTGTATGTTTTTAAATGTTTCTAGCATAATTCTAATTGGTTCTTGAACAACACAAGCTTCTCCGTCACCATTAACCCATTCCCCCCCTTTTTTTATTAGTGAAATTTTAAGAGTACTTGGTTCTGTAATTACAATCTTATCGATTGAAGTGGTATCTTTAATAGAAAATTCTAATAATTCCGTATCGGATTTACCTCTATTTCTTACTAGATTAGTCGCAAAAAAACCAAGTACACCAATAGCTACTAAACCAATTACAAGACCAATATTTTTATTTTTCATTTTTAATGTATTTTCTTTTACGTATAAAATAAAGTAATGCCGCAAATAATAAGACTATTAAACTTGGAATAAACATATTCAAAAATTTATAATACCCCGATTCAAGTTTTACTTTTTCTTTATCAATTGCATGAATATCGATTTGTTTACTTCTTAAATCTAATACAGAATTATCTCCCATCATATAGTCTACCATATTTTGAAAGAACTCCTGATTTCCATAAATGATAGGTTGCATATTTAAACTTGCCATTGTTTCGTCCATTTTCAATTCGTTAAACGAACGAGGTCTATACATATAACCTCCAGATTTATTTGGCATTGAATCATATTTATTTTCAATAAATCTTCCATTTGCAACTACTAATACTTTCCCTTCTTTTACACTTTTTTCTTTGAAACCAGATTCAGGATTGTTTGCGAATGAACCCACGATTCTATTTTTAAAATGTGAATCAAAATTCCCTTCGACTAATCCAGCCAAACAAATTTTATTTATTTCATCAGTTGGATCTGCAACAAATTGAGGATTATTCCAATAATCTTTATGCATAACAATACTGATTATAGGAGCTAATCCTGTCATTAATGCATTAGATGAAGAAGTAAGTATTGGACTTTTAACATTTTTTCCATTCCCCACAAATTGGATTTGAGAAGTATATTTAAGTAAGACAGGCTCTATATTTCTAGTAATCGGATGAGTAGTTGATGAAGCTCTTACTGCAAAAAACCAAGGTATTAATTGCTGTTTTGCTGTTGGAATATGTTTAGGTGCACACGCTTGATCAAAAACGAGGTTATCATTAATTTTAATTCCATAATCAAACAACATACGATCTAATTCTAAAGAATACCTCATCGTATGTGTATATCCATTTTTAGTTAATGAATCTTCAGGAACAATTAATTTATCAAGAAAGCACATTAATCTTCCACCTTTCATTACGAATTGATCGATGATATATTTATCTTTTTCAGTAAATGGTTGAGTAGGTCTTGCAATCACTAAGCCCTCCACTCCTTTTAACGCATCTATAGAATCATTTAACGAAATATCTTCCACAGTATAATAAGGGGAAACTAACGTTCTAGCTCGTTGAGTTTGAGCAAATGTAAGTTCACCATGTCCTTGTAAAAAGGCTAATCTGGGTTTTAACTTTTGAGTTGCTCGACGTATTGAACTTAATATTATATATTCTAAATTATTGATTGAATTTTGAATTTGAGTTTCTAATTTTGGACTTAATGTGTAAAATTGTCCTTGTGGAGTACCTGGCATTAATTGAATATGACTTACAGTACTACCTCCATATTCTAATTCAGCACCAGGCCAAAGTAACATTTGATTATTTGTACCATCTTTCATATACATCAATTCCATGGGCATGATCCCTTTTCCTCGATTATATAAAATTTCATAGAGGGAACGTCTATCTTCTTCAGTACCTTCCATCGGGTCAATAAATTCATATTCTAGGCGTTTACCTGCATATTGTTTAAATTCTTTTAACTTATCTTCAATTGCAATTTTATACCTTTTTAATTCCGCAGGTAAATTACCATCTAAATATATTTTCAACAGAATCCGATCCGAAAAATTTTCATCGTTAGACAAAAATTCTATGGTTCCTTGTGATAATGAATAGCGTTTATCTTCTGTTGCATCGTAACGGAAATTCACTAATGAACTTATAATATTTACCAATACTAATCCAACGATAATAATTGTCAAAAATGTCCAATTATATACAAAACTTTTAGCTTTTTTATCAGTCATCTTGACTACTTTTTTAAAGATTTTATGATTGTTAAAGAACTAGCAATAAACAAAAAGATAAGACTCACAAAATAAATTAGGTCGCTTGAATCAATCACACCACGTTGAATAGAATCATAATGATAACTCATACCACAATATTTAATCACAAAATCGAAATCTCCCATTAAATTAAAAGACCCTAATAGCGCTAATCCGTCATAGAAAACCCAGCATAAAAACATGGAAAGTATAAAAGCAACAATTTGACTACTTGTTAATGAAGAAGAAAATATACCAATCGCAACGAATGTTGCACCTAAAAGTAGTAATCCTAAATAAGAAGTAATTGTTGCACCATCATCAATCACACCAATTGGATTCCCTAAAAAATGCATCGATAAATAAAAAAAAATTGTAGGAATTAAAGCAATCGCTACAAGTGTTACACCTGCTAAATACTTTGCTAACAGTACATTCAGATCAGAAATAGGTCTTGTAAAAAGTAATTCAATAGTTCCATTTTTACGTTCTTCCGCAATAGACCTCATTGTAATTGCAGGAATTAGTATGAGAAATATTGTTGGTGAGAGATTAAAAAAGGGGATTAAATCCGACTCAGCACCTTCTAACAAATTGGTTTCATAGGAAATAACCCAATGAAATAATCCAGAAGTAATCAAAAAAATCAAAATAAAAACGTATCCAATTACTGAACTTAAAAAACTACGAATTTCTTTAAAATATAATGCTTTCATAATTTAAAAACTTCTTATTGCTCGAACTCTTAAACCTTTATTTCCTTTATTCGATTCATTACTTTTTTCACCTGTAGTAAAGTCAACTTTCCAAGCTCCTAAGGAGTAATTTTGAGTTGAACTCCAATAATCAGCTGCTTGTAACCCTCCAAAACCTTGAACATAAAGCTCTCTTTGCATTAATTGAAGCTCTTCGATCGATGGTAAATACCAATCATCATAAGTATCAACCACTAACTCATCACATACTTTTGCTGCGAATGGATCAAATTGCGAACAACCTGCTAATATATCGTTTGTATTTTGTTGACCTGAACCTATTTTATCTTCATTTGCGCCATTAATTAATGTACCGTAACAACCCCATGAAATTGAATTATGGTAATCTTTTGGAGCAGCACACAAACCATGACCAAAAATATTAACTTTAAATACGTAACCTCCTTTGTAAATACTCCCTATTTTATGTTTTGATTTACCACAGCTGACTGTAAGTATTATCATAGTTAGGATAACTATGCAATTAATAACTATTCTCATTTTATACAATATAATACTTTAGATAAAACACAAAGATAATCTAGTTTATTTAATGATTTCAATATATACGTAAATTTGGTTTCATTACAAAACAATGCGTTTTTTTATTCAACATATAATGTTTCATTCGATCAAGGCGTAGACAATGAAACGGGAATAATTTTACCATTCATCCATTTCCATTGATTCAATGTAAAATCTGCAATATATTCTGCCATTTCTTTTGGTGAAACAGGTGCTATGTAACCAGGAAATGCTTTGGATAACATTTCAGTCTGAACGGCTCCTAAGCACAAGCAATTAAATTTTAAAAGACTGTTTTTGAATTCTTCAGCTAGCATTTCAGTTAAATTTGTCAAAGCTGCTTTTGAGGAAGCGTAAGTTGATAACCCAGCAAATTTGACACTTCCTTGAAATGCGCCCATTGAACTTATGTTGACAATGTGTCCTCCTGTTTGAATCATTTTAGGAATCATTACTTGTAACGACTCCATCACTCCTAGTATATTCACTTGATAACTTTGAACCATTTCCGTTTTGGTCAACTCTAAAAAAGGTTTATTAACCAATAATCCAGCATTATTTATCAAAAAATCTATCTTATCATAGTTTGACAAAGTGACTTCTAAATCAGATTTTAGAGTACCGGAATTTAAATCAACATTATGAACTAATACATTTTCTAATTTAGACCATTTATTATTTTGTTCAATAGTTCTTGCAAGTGCAATTACTAAAAAATCTTCATCATTAGCAAGTAAGGATACTAATTCAGCCCCTATACCTTGACTAGCACCAACTATTACTACTGTTTTACGCATCGAAACTAATTGTGACTTTTTCAGAAGCAGGTTGTGCTTGACATGTCAAAATATATCCATTTTCAACATCCTTCTCTGTTAATGAATAATTTAATTTCATTACTGCCTTACCTTCAATCACCTTCGCTTTACACGAACAACACACTCCACCTCTACACGAGTATGGTGGATCATAGCCTTCTTCATTCAATGAATCTAAAATGGAAGGTGATTTTTCATTGATTGAAAGTTCAATTTTTTCTTGATCTAAAATTACAGTAACTTGACTTGTACCTTTAAATACTTCTAACGTTTCTTTTTGTTTTTCTACTAATAAAACAGGAGTCGTAAACAATTCATAATGAATTTTATCTTTTGAAACTCCGAATAATTTCAAGGTTTCTAACCCACTTTTAATCATTTCTTCCGGTCCACACAAGAAAAAAGCATCGGCTTTCAATAAATTCAAATCAGACTTAATTAATTCACTAATAGAATCATTGGTAAGTCTGCTATTCGTAGTTCCTTCTTTCACTTCTTGTGATAGAAATAAATGCGTCTTAGTGTTTTTTAAACTTGATAATTCATTTAAAAACATTGTTGAACTCTCGCTTTTATTCCCGTAAAAAAGGCGCATATCACCAACTTGATTTTCTAAATGTTTTGCTATAGATAACATTGGAGTAATACCGCTTCCAGCTGCAAAAGCAACCACAAATGCATCTTTATCACTCCATTTAAAATTTCCTTCTGGCTTAGAAACTAAAACTTCATCCCCTACTTTCAACTCTTTATTTGCCCAAGAAGAAACTTTTCCATCTGCTACAATTTTAATTGCTACAGCTAAATTTTCGTTAGGGCCACTACAAATAGAATAAGAACGTCTTTCTTCTTTTCCATCTAAATCAACACACAAAGTAATGTATTGACCAGGAATGAATGCGTAGTCATTTTTCAATTCACTTGGAATATCAAACACAACCATCACACTATCCGTTGTGACTCTAACTATTTCTTTAACCTTTAAAGATTGAAATCCTTTCGGACCACTTCCTTCTTCTTTTTTCTTAAATATTTTACCTAAAAAACTCATATTTTATTCGTCAAATGATACAATTAATTTTTCTGAAGTTGGATGAGACTGACACGTCAAAATATAACCTGCTTCTACTTCATCCGATTCCAATGCATAGTTTACATCCATTTTAGCAGTGCCTTCTATAATTTTAGCCTTACACGTACAACAAACACCTCCTTTACATGCAAAAGGTAAATCTGCACCTGCGTTTAAAGCCGCGTCCAAAATGTTGATTTCGTTAGATTTCAATGGAATTTCTAATACCTCTCCATCTACAATTACCGTAACTAATGAACTAATATCCTCTTCTTGTTTTTTCTCTTCTACTTTAGGTTTTGCAGAACCACTTGAAAACAATTCATAATGAACTAACGACTCGTTGAATCCTTTTTCTATAAACGCATCTTTCACACCAAAAATCATATCTTTTGGTCCACAAACAAACACACCATCAATTGTGCTCACATCCAAAAACGAATCAATTAATTGAATGGATTTTTCTTTATCAATTCTTCCTTTTTGAATGGCATTCCCTAAACTTTCTCTTGACAATACATGAATTACCCTTAAGCGATCCATGTATTTATTTTTCAAAGACTCAATTTCTTCTCTAAAAATGATGGATGAAAATCCTTTATTACCATAAAATAAAGTAACATTAGCTGAATCTGAATCAAACAAAGCTGTTTTTAGCATCGATAATACGGGAGTTACACCACTACCCACAGCAAAAAACACGAAATTTTTATTGGACAATTTTTCTGGTAGAACAAATGTCCCCATTGGATTCATCACCTCTAATACATCTCCTGATTTCAATATTTCATTTGCAAAATTTGAAAACTTTCCATTTTCAATCGCTTTGACCGCTACTTTCCAGGAGTTTTCAGAAGGTGAAGAACATAACGAATAAGACCTTCTCACATCTTCGCCATTAATACTAGCTTTTAATGTTAAATATTGACCTGATTTATATGCAAAGTCGTTTGTTAAATCAGCTGGAACTTCAAAAGAAATAGAAACCGCCTCGCTCGTTTCTCTTGTAATTTCTTTAATTGTTAGTGGGTGAAAACTTGGTCTCATACTCTAAATTTACGGAAAACAAAAATACAAAAAATAAAAGCATTATTCTTAAATAGATATCCACAGCTTGTGCATAATATTTTACATGTAGAATGCATTTAATACGCGATCAACAATACTTTTAATTCTTAATTATGTAAATTTGTTTACTAAACTTTCTGTATGAGCACAAAAAACATCGAGGAATTAGAAAAAGAATTTCAAGCAAAAATAGATGCTGATATCAAAATAGAACCAAACGACTGGATGCCTGAGGCTTATCGCAAAACATTGATGCGTCAAATTTCCCAACATGCCCATTCTGAAATTGTTGGAATGCTACCGGAAGGGAATTGGATTACTAGAGCTCCAAGCTTGAAACGTAAAGCTGTTTTATTAGCTAAAGTTCAGGATGAAGCTGGTCACGGTCTTTATTTATACTCTGCTGCTGAAACGCTAGGATTAGATCGTGAATCAAGTATTGATGATTTACATTCCGGCAAAGCGAAATATTCCTCCATCTTCAACTACCCTACCCTTTCATGGGCGGATATGGGAACGATTGGATGGCTTGTTGACGGAGCTGCAATTATGAATCAAGTTCCTCTATGTAGATGTTCTTATGGCCCATACGCAAGAGCCATGGTTCGCGTTTGCAAAGAAGAATCTTTCCACCAGCGTCAAGGCTTCGAAATTGTTAGTTTATTGGCAAACGGAACACCCGAACAAAAACAAATGGTCCAAGATTCATTGAATCGTTTTTGGTGGCCATCATTAATGATGTTTGGTCCTAACGATGACAATTCACCGAATTCTGCTCAATCTGTCAAATGGAAAATCAAACGTATGTCGAACGACGAACTACGTCAACAATTTATAGATGTAACTGTTCCTCAAGCTGAGATGGTTGGACTAACAATTCCTGATAAAGATTTGAAATGGAACGAAGCTACAGGTCATTACGACTTTGGAGCTATCAACTGGGAAGAATTTAACCAAGTAATTCAAGGAAACGGACCTTGTAATAAAGACCGTATCGATGCTCGTCGCAACGCGAAAGAAAACGGTGCTTGGGTTAGAGAAGCAGCAAATGCATTTGCAGAAAAAAGAAAGAAAAAAGAATTGACACATTAATACATACATTATGAGTTCAAAAGAATGGCCACTTTGGGAGGTTTTTATTCGTAGTAAACAAGGATTAAGTCACAAACATGTAGGAAGTCTTCGTGCAGCTGATGCTCAAATGGCAATCGATAATGCACGTGATGTTTATACACGCAGAAGTGAAGGAATTAGTATTTGGGTGATTGAATCTAAATTAGTAACTGCTTCTGATCCGGACGAATCTGCAGAATTATTCGAACCTGCCGACAGCAAAATTTACAGACATCCAACATTTTACAATGTTCCAGACGGAATTTCTCACATGTAATTTATTATGACTACTCAAGAAGCTTTTTACAATTACATCGTTCGTTTAGGGGATGATAGTTTAATTCTAGGTCAACGAATCTCTGAATGGTGTGGTCATGGACCAATCTTGGAAGAAGACATTGCCTTGACGAATATTGCATTGGACTTAATCGGTCAAACAACTAATTTATTCGAATTAGCTGTTCAAATTGAAGGAAAAGGAAAAGATGTTGATCAACTTGCTTTTTTACGCTTGGAGAAAGAATACACCAACTTATTATTAGTTGAACAACCAAATGTTGACTTCGGTTATACCATTGTCAGACAATTCTTTTTTGATGTATTCCGTAAATTAACATTTGAAGCATTATGTCAATCAAGTGATGAAAAACTTGCAGCTATTGCTGAAAAATCATTAAAAGAAATAAAGTACCATTTGAAACATTCTTCAGAATGGGTGATTCGTTTAGGCGATGGTACGGAAGAATCACATACACGTGTTCAAGCAGCTGTCAATACACTTTGGAAATTCACGAACGAATTATTTTACCAAGACGAAGTAGATCAAAAAGTAATTGAACTTGGCTTAGGTGTAGATACCTCTTTATTCAAAGAAGCATGGCAATTACATGTAGAAAAAGTCTTTACAGAAGCAACATTAACAATTCCTGCGAATACATGGCAACACGAAGGTGGTCGTAAGGGTACACATACGGAACACTTAGGATACTTACTTTCTGAAATGCAATACATGCAACGCGCTTATCAAAACATGGAATGGTAACAGAAAAAGATATTTGGGAGCACTTAGAACAAATCTCTGATCCTGAGATTCCTGTATTAAGTATTGTTGATTTAGGAATCGTGAGAACGGTTTCTATTACGGACGATTGTTGTATTGTAACAATCACTCCAACATATAGTGGATGTCCGGCGATGAATGTCATTCAAGAGGATATTATCAAATTATTATCTCCAACGATAGACACTAAGGTTGAAATGACGCTTTCTCCTGCTTGGACAACCGACTGGATGAGTGAAAATGGAAGAAACAAATTACGCGAATACGGCATTGCTCCACCCGAACATGAAGTAGATAAAAGCGTCCTTTTTGCAAAACCAACTGTTGTTCCTTGTCCGAAATGTAAAAGCAGTCATACTAAGATGATTAGTCAGTTTGGAAGTACCGCATGTAAAGCACATTACCAATGTTTGGATTGCTTAGAACCCTTTGATTATTTTAAGTGTTTAAAATAAAAAATGTCTGAATTTCTGCAAACTCCCATTGAATTCCTCAAAGGTGTTGGTCCACAACGTGCAGAAATCCTACGCAAAGAAATTAATATCAAAACATTTGGCGATTTATTAGACTACTACCCTTTCCGGTATGTCGATCGCTCCTACTACAATAAAGTTTCTGAATTACCACAATCCGAAGGATTTGTTCAACTAACAGGAAAAATCATTCGTATCGAAGAAGTTGGACTAGGAAAACAACGACGTTTGAATGTTAAGTTTGCGGATAATACGGGAATCATAGACTTAGTATGGTTTCAGGGTATTAAATGGGTGAAACCAACCCTTCAATTAAATGCAGTTTATCAGGTTTATGGGAAACCCAAAATATTTGGGAACAATTATAGCATACCTCATCCAGAAATCTTACCAATCCAACAAGCAGACCCAAGAAAAGGACTAAAAGCCATTTATTCTTCGACCGAAAAATTAGCCGCAAAAGGATTGCATTCCAAAGGAATTGAAAAACTGACTAGTGCATTAGTGATTCAATTGAATAATCACATTCCCGAGAATCTTTCACCTGAAATTATTCAAGAGCTACACCTTCTTCCGCGCGAAACAGCCATTAAACAAATACATTACCCTCAAAATTTAGAACTTGCAGAAGCGGCAAAATACAGACTAAAATTTGAGGAATTATTCTTTTTACAACTTGAATTATTACTCCGAAAACAAATTGCGTTACAAAAAAACAAAGGAAATGTCTTTGCTGAAGTCGGAAGTGTTTTCATGGATTTTTACGAGAATCACCTACCCTTTCCGTTAACAAATGCTCAAAAAAGAGTAATACGAGAAATTCGTCAGGATATCAAAAGTGGTC
>CANCJF010000049.1 GCA_947378245.1 Bacteroidota bacterium | reverse complement strand
ATCAAAATCAAAAAAGAAAATGTATTACACGAATTAGTGTATGCAACGCATCCATTTGATGTTGTTGGTTGGGATGGATACAATTTCCCTTATGCATTCTCTATTCATAATTTTGAACCGATAACTGGTCGTGTTCACCAACCACCCCCAGTACACCAAACATTTGAAGCACACAATTATGTGATTTGTTCGTTCGTACCTCGTTTGTATGACTACCACCCACAATCAATACCTGCGCCTTATAACCACAGTAACATTGACTCGGATGAAGTATTGTACTACGTAGATGGTGACTTTATGTCTAGAAACCACGTAGAAAAAGGATATATTTCCCTTCACCCAGGCGGAATTCCTCACGGACCTCACCCAGGTGCAATGGAGCGTAGCATAGGTCAAAAAGAAACTGGCGAATTAGCGGTGATGGTAGATACGTTTAGACCATTAAAAATAACACAAGCTGCGGTGGATATTGCAGATAAAGATTATCTAACTAGCTGGTTAGAAGATTAAAATAACTAATTAACTATACAAAAAATGAGTAAAGAAATCAAAAACGTAGAATACGGTTTAGAGAAAATCTTCGAAGGTGCACAAGATTTCCTTCCTTTATTAGGAACGGATTATGTAGAGTTTTATGTTGGTAACGCTAAACAAGCGGCTCACTTCTATAAAACTGCTTTCGGATTTCAATCGTATGCCTATGCTGGATTAGAAACTGGTCTTACAGATCGTGTTTCTTATGTATTGAAACAAGATAAAATTCGTTTGGTATTAACTACTGCGTTAAATAGTGATTCTCCAATTGGTGAACACGTGAAAAAACACGGGGATGGTGTGAAAGTTGTTGCTTTATGGGTAGAAGATGCTCGTCAAGCATACGAAGAAACTATCAAACGTGGTGCTAAATCTTACCAAGAACCAATCGTAGAAAAAGACGAAAATGGGGAAACAGTTCGTGCTGGAATCTATACGTATGGAGAAACGGTACACATGTTCGTTGAACGTAAAAACTATAATGGTATGTTCCTTCCTGGTTTCGTTGAATGGAAATCAGATTACAACCCAACTCCAGTAGGTTTAAAATTCATCGACCACATGGTTGGAAACGTTGGATGGGGTGAAATGAACACATGGGTAAAATGGTACGAAGATGTAATGGGGTTTGTTAACTTCCTTTCTTTTGACGACAAACAAATTCACACAGAATATTCTGCGTTAATGAGTAAAGTTATGTCAAATGGTAACGGACGTATTAAATTCCCTATCAACGAACCTGCAAAAGGAAACAAACGTTCTCAAATTGAAGAATATTTAGATTTCTACGAAGGACCAGGTGTACAACACATAGCTGTAGCTACAGATGATATTATCAAAACAGTAGGTGAATTGAGAGCACGTGGTATCGAGTTTTTACCTCCTCCACCACAAGCATACTACGATGAAATCCCAGGACGTTTAGGCGTACACATGGAGATGATGAAAGAAGATATCAAAGAACTTCAAAAATTATCGATCCTTGTTGATGCGGATGAAGAAGGATATTTGTTACAAATCTTTACAAAACCTGTAGAGGATAGACCTACATTATTCTTTGAAATTATCCAACGTATGGGTGCGAAAGGTTTTGGAGCAGGTAACTTTAAAGCGTTGTTTGAATCAATCGAAAGAGAACAAGCAAAAAGAGGAACACTTTAGGCGAATTTAAAAATTATTTTCATCGTTCGACTTCAAAATTAATCTCCTCATTTACTGATGTAAACTGCGGAATTAATTTTTTGTCTGCCTCGAAAATTTAATTTTTATTCTTCACCTAATAAATCATATTAAAGGCGATTCGTAAGAGTCGCCTTTTTAACTACTTTTTGTCTATGAAACATTCATTGCAGCAACTTTCAACTTTCAACATCCGACTTTTAACTCTCCTTTTCCTCACGTCACTCGTCACTCATCCCTCCATCGCTCAAAAAGCGTATCACGAACAACATCTTAAACTCGATTCCATCTATAAAATATTTGGTGTCAAAGGTTCATGTATTGTATTTAATCAAGTTAAAAACAAATATTATTACAGTGATACCAATAAAGTGAAACTCCTTCATACTCCAAATAACACTTTCGATTTTTATGCTGGACTGATTGGCTTAGAAAGTGGTGTCATTAAAAATTATGAAAATCCAAACGGAGATGATTCCCTGACCAACGATAAATTAATCAAAGCATTAAAAACACAATATCAACCATTTTTCATCACTACAACGCGTCGTATAAAGCACGATCGTTTGCAGAATTGGATGAGTCTATTGAATTATGGGAACCGAGATATCTCAGGTGGAATTGAAACGTTTTGGAAGGATAATACACTGAAAATTTCTACCAAACAACAATTCGATTTACTGAAAAAATTGTATTACTACAACCTACCTTTCTCCTTTGAAAATATTCGATTGGTAAAGTCTACTTTCCATTTAACCAAATTGGTAAATAAAAACGTTTATACCTACAAAGTAACAGGATCGCAAAACGGAAAACAACACGCTTGGTTTATTGGTTATGTAGAATTTCTAAATAATACCTACATGTTTGTGCAGTCTCTCGAAAGTAATCAACTTGCGTTTACTACGTTTGAAGCGCTTAATGGGGAAGTTATGTACCAAATCCTTCATTCTCTTGGTGTGTTAGGTGAAGAAGCGTGTGGGCATTTATAAGAGATTAACCTCCCCTACAATCCCTCCAACATCTTGCAAATTCATACACGAAAAATGCTTTTTGGGACACGATTGAAATCCTATTTTAGAACAAGGTCTACATCTTAATCCTTCAACTTGATGAATGCTGTAATTTTTGCTGTTTTGTGGCATATACGGATACATTCCCAACGATGGAGTAGTATTCCCCCAAATACTAACGATACGTTTGTTAAACGCAGAAGCAATATGCATCAATCCGGTGTCGTGGGTGACTAATAGTTGCGCTTGTTGAACCACACTTGCAGATTGACCCAAGCGTAACGACCCACACTTTGATTGGATGTTCCCTATCGACTTTGAAATAATTGAGTTAGCTGTCTCAGCATCCTCTGGTCCTCCAAGCAAAACGACTGGTTGTTTGATACCATTACAAACTTCGATTAGTTTATCCGTAGGCATACGTTTGGTCGCGAATTGTGCGCCAATTGCAAATGCAACATAGGAATTAGGTTCCAAACCTAAACTAGTTACATCCACCTGATCTTCGGAAGCAATGAAATAATCACAAGGTTGCCGATCATTCGTTACGCCTAGACTTTTAACGGTTTCAAAATAACGTTCTACGATGTGTATGTCGGGTAACTTGTTGATTTTAAATCGGACATACAACCACTTTTTGAAATTCAATTTTGGAAAACTTGCGGAAGGAACACGTAATTTCCAAATCAGACTTTTCGTGCGTAAATTGGTATGTAAGTCAACCACAAAGTCAAATTTCTCCAATTTTAAGGTAGAGAGGACTTCGTTAATGGAACGATCAATGGTATGAAGTTTGTCGATGTGTGGATTCGAAGAAAGAATTCCCGCAAACTTTTTTTTGGTTAAATAATGGATTTCAACTCCAGGAAGTTGCTTCTTTAGACATCGAACGACAGGTGTAGTCAACACAATGTCACCGATAGAACTAAAACGTACAACCAAAATCTTCATGGTGTAAAAATACGAAGGATTTTAGAGAGACGGTTTATTTAGAAAAAAAGGGCGCGTGAAATTGAAAAAATTCCAGTGATTAATAACAAAACCAATACCATGTTTTTGAAGGTTTGTTGGGAGACTTTTGCTAGTATTCGTTTTCCGATATATGTGCCAATAATACTTGCAATGATTAAAAATGGAATTAAATAAAGATCGTGATAATGCACAAATCCATTCATATAATAAACTACGGCGCGACTAGAATCAACCCCTAAATCAATCACGGCCGAGGTTGCTATAAAGACTTCTGTTTTTAAATTAAACGCTGCTAAGGTAATTCCGCGGATAGAACCTCCAGTACCTATGAGTCCTGCCATTAATCCCGAAAACGTGCCCCCAAGCAAGGAATTTACCGTTGTTGGTTTAAGAGATAAATTTTTAATCAGTAAAAATGCCAAACTTGTTACAATTAAAAAGATGGCTAGTCCTATTTCTAATTTTTTGACGTCGATATACTTACTGAAATAAGCGCCTATCACAACAAAACCAAGGCTGGTATCCCAACTTTTAAAATTAAACCCTTATCAAATCCATGTTTGAAAAAGACAATTTTGGTAATATTACTTGAAACATGAAAAATGGCTGTAATGCCAAGCACGGATTGAAAATCTAAAAATAAACTTGCAATGGGTACAAAAAACACCGAAGAACCAAATCCTCCAATAGTTCCTAATATTTCAGCTAGTAAGGCTAGAACAATAAATAAGATGACATTGTCCATGGAAGAGTTCTTTTTTTTTCGAAGGTAATGTATAATTACTTTACTTTCATTTTTCGTGAATCGAATTCATATTTTTTGTAACTTAAATAAAAATTAACTAAAAAACACGCTCCGCTGGAATTGTATTCCTGCGGCATTTCAACAAAAACAAATAAATAACTCATGTCAAAAATCTGGAAAGTAAAAGAATCACCAACCTTTGAGCAAATTCAATCCCTTCAAACTGAACTAAACATTCCATCAACATTTGCTAAAATTCTAGTCCAACGTGACATCCAAAATTTCGAGCAAGCGCGTGCTTTTTTCCGTCCTGATTGGTCATTAATTAACGACCCTTTTTTGATGTTGAATATGGATCGTGCTGTGAAACGCATCAATCAAGCTTTCATCAACAAAGAACGAATTATGTTGTTCGGAGATTACGATGTGGATGGTACGACCGCAGTTGCAGTAATGTGGAATGTCCTTCATTTCTATTACAAAAATTTGGAATGTTATATACCGGATCGTTATGCAGAAGGGTATGGGATAAGTTCACAAGGAATTGATACTGCTAAATCCAATGGTGTTTCATTGATCATTTCGTTAGACTGTGGTATTCGCGCTGTAGATAAAATTGCCTATGCGAATTCTTTAGGAATAGATTTCATCGTCTGCGACCACCACCATCCTGGAGAAGAATTACCGGAAGCCATCCTATTAGATCCGATGCAAAAAGAGTGTAGTTATCCATACAAAGGCTTGTCGGGTTGTGGGGTAGGATACAAATTACTCCAAGCACTGCAACAAACCAATAACTGGGATGAACAATTACTATTGGACCAACTCGACCTAGTAGCAATTAGTATCGGCGCGGATATTGTTCCTATTACGGACGAGAATCGCATACTATGTTACCATGGTTTACAAAAACTCAACGCTTCGCCGCGTAAAGGGATCGTAGCTTTATTGCAAATAGCAAACAAACAATTACCTCTCAAATTAGAAGATGTGGTATTTGTCCTTGCGCCACGTATCAATGCTGCAGGACGTATACAATCGGGTAGAAAAGCGGTGGAATTAATGATTTCTACGAATACTACCGTAATTCAAGAAATCGCAACCAGTATTGAGTTAGACAATCAAGAACGTCGCGAATTAGACGCTCAAATAACCTTTGAAGCATTACAACAAATTGAGGAAGATGCTACTTATAGTCAGCGAAAAACTACCGTAGTATTTAGCAAACAATGGCACAAAGGGGTGATTGGCATTGTTGCATCTAGACTTATCGAAACGCATTATAAACCAACGATCGTACTGACTGAATCAAATGGTAAATTGACAGGTTCTGCGCGAAGTATTAAAGGCCTTGATATTCACGAAGCTTTAACACACTGCGAAGATGTCCTCGAACAATTTGGTGGACATACCTTTGCTGCTGGGATGACACTCCATCCTGATAATTACGAGTTATTTAGAGAAAAATTTGAAACAGTAGTCGATCAACTCCTACTACAAGAAGAAAAAGTAGAGGAGATCATAATTGATTCCGACCTTTCGTTCGATGAACTTTTTGAAGTCAATGAAGCAAATTTTCAACTTCCTAAATTCTCGCGTTTACTCAACCAAATGGAGCCATACGGACCCGGAAATAGGAAACCAATCTTTCGTACTAAAAGGGTGGAAGTATGCGAAGCTACGCTTTTAAAAGGCGAACACATCAAAGCTGTTTTCACAGAAGGCACCCAACAACGAAAAATTCCAGCAATCGGTTTCCGTTTGGCGGAATTGTTTGACCTCCTACAATCCGGTAAACCATGCGATATTCTTTACACCATTGAATCCAACACCTGGAAAGAAAAAACAACGATTCAGTTGAATTTGAAGGATATTCGGATGAGTGAGTAAATTGGAATAAAATTTCCAAAAGTGTAATTAAATTTATAAATTTGTAATAATTAGTGAATGGTAATCATTTCCAAAAGTATTTTAGTTCAATTTGGACTTAAACACTCCAATGCAATTGAAGCATTAAATAAGTGGTATCTAGAATCAAAAAATGCAAACTGGAAAAACTTAAAGGATATAAAAGAGACATTTAACAGTGTTGATTATATAGGAAATGATCGTTATGTGTTTAATATTAAAGGAAATAAATACCGATTGATTGCAATGATACATTTAGATATCAGAACAATTTATATTCGTTTTATAGGAACACATAAAGAATACGATAAAATTGATTGTTTAAAAATATAGGGTAAAGATGAATGAAAAAGAGTACGAGAAAGTACAACTTCAAATAGAAGGACTACTTCAAAAAAGTATCAATAACGGTGGATTTAAAGCATTGTCATCGGATGAGGTTTCGTTGCTTAATAAGTTATCTTTGGCTGCTGAACAATATGAAGATAATCTTCAAATGATGCCTATCAAAACTCCAACAACTTTAGTGGAAATGATTCGCTTCAAAATGTTTGAAATGAATTTAAAGCAAAAACAACTAGCTAACCTACTTGAAATTAGTGAAACCAGAATTTCTGAATTGTTGTGCGGTAAACGAAAATTAAATTTAGAAATTGCGAAAAAATTATACCAAAAATTAAATATAGACGCTGCTTTTTTGTTGAGTTCAAATTAAAAATACTGCCAACACCATCCTATCGTCATCACCAACCCATCGGTCCCTGAGGCTAGTTTACCTTGAGCCTGTCGAAAGGAAGGGCCGTCCCTACAATATTCCTTTTTTAATCAACAATTGAGCTATCTGTACCGCATTCGTCGCTGCTCCTTTGCGTAAGTTATCTGCCACAATCCACATATTCAAGGTATTTGCTTGCGATTCATCTCTTCTAATTCTTCCAACAAACACATCGTCTTTCCCTTCCGCATATTTCGGCATCGGGTAACTATTCGTCGTTGGATCATCTTTCAAAGTAATGCCAGAAGTTTCATGTAATAGTTTACGCACGTCTGCTAATTCGAAATAGTTTTCAAACTCTACGTTCACCGCTTCTGAATGTCCACCAACTACTGGTACACGTACCGCAGTCGCAGTAACTTGGATACTTGGATCTAAAATTTTCTTAGGCTCATTCATCAACTTCAACTCTTCTTTCGTATACCCATTTTCGGTAAATGAATCACAATGCGGGATACAGTTTTTGTCGATTGGATATGCATACGCCATTTCGCCTGAAATTCCTGCACGCTCATTTTCCATTTGAGTAACCGCTTTTACACCTGTTCCTGTAATGGATTGATACGTAGAAACAATCACACGTTTGATTTTGTATTTACGGTGTAAAGGAGCCAATGCCAATACCATTTGTATGGTACTACAGTTAGGATTCGCAATGATTTTATCTTCAGAAGTTAAGATATCTCCATTAATTTCTGGAACAATCAAACATTTCGTAGGATCCATACGCCAAGCAGAACTATTGTCAATTACAAATGTTCCAACTTCTGCAAATTTCGGTGCCCATTCCAACGAAGTATCTCCTCCAGCTGAAAAAATAGCCAAATCTGGTTTCATCGATACTGCGGTAGCCAAACCAACAACCGTACATTCCATACCCCCAAAATCAATTTTTTGACCCACTGATTTTTCAGATGCTACTGGAATTAATTCGGTGATTGGAAAACTTTGTTCACGTAATACTTGAAGCATCACATTACCCACCATACCTGTTGCGCCGACTACTGCTACTCTCATTTTTCTTAACTTTAATAGATGTGATTCAAAATTACAATTTTTTAATACCATTGATTTAGTTTATGCGTTACTTTCTATTATTTTTCTGTTCTTTTTTGTATTTAATTGATTATGCACAAATTACAGACGGATTTTCAGACGGAAATTTTACCTTGAATCCGAATTGGGTAGGTTCTGACACGAAATTTGAGGTCAATAATTCCTTTCAATTGCACTCAAAAAGCACTATTTCGGATTCTATTTTTTTAGCACTCGAAAACAAGCTCGATTTTCAAAATTCGGTCGAATGGCACTTCTGGATGAAGCATTCTTTCTCTCCTTCGAGCAATAATTTTTCGCGGTTTTATTTGATTACCAATGCATTAGATTTAAAGTCGAATCCGGATGGGTATTACCTACAGTTCGGAGAAACGGGCACCAACGACGCAATTCGACTTTTTAAGCGAAAAAATAGTATTTCTACGCAAATTTGCGCTGGAACAATCGGGGCTATTTCGACCAATTTTATCACTTCGATCAAAGTCGTTCGAGAGTCATCAGGAGAATGGCTTATCTACTCGGATTTTAATGGTGGTGAAAATTACACACTCGAAGCTTCGGCAATCGATAATGCGCAAGTGTCTGGTAAATATTCGGGCGTGTATTGTCAATTTACGAAGACCTATGCGACCAAGTTTTATTACGATAATTTTTATTTCGGCCCCAAAGTTGTCGATAAAATTCCACCGACATGCCAACAATTACAAGTGCTAGATAATAAACATCTGAAGTTAACCTTTTCGGAAACGATTGATTCTATCACTGCAAATACACCTGAAAATTATGTGTTTATAAATTCGAATTATTCAATTTTCAGTGCTAATCGCATGTTAAATGCAACATCATGTGTCATACTCGAACTTGATGCACCACTTCAAAACGCGACAAATTATACTATTAACATTAGTCAAATCAGCGATTTATCTGGAAATGTGATGCTTCCAGAAACCAAAAATGTTTATTACATCATCACCGAAAAACCAGAAAAAGGAGAGGTTATCATCAATGAAATTATGAGTAATCCTAGTCCCGTAGTCGGATTACCAGAAATCGAATACATCGAAATCTACAACAAAAGCAACAAGTATTTTAACCTCGAAAATTGGCTAGTAACGGACGGAACGAGCAAAGGTAAAATTGCATCTGCTTGGTTAGGTCCACATGAATACAAAGTGATATGCAGTACAAGTGGACTCCCATTTTTAAATCCAGCAGTAGGTGTAACCTCGTTTCCAAGTCTAAATAATTCGGGGGATAAAATTACCTTATTGGATACTTTAGGAAATCAGTTGGATGAGGTGAACTATGAACTTTCTTGGTATAAATTCGATGGTAAAACAACAGGCGGAATTAGTCTTGAACGAATAAATCCATTTCATCCATGTTCGGATGCGTCAAACTGGAAGGGTTCAACTCATCCAGATGGTGGTACGCCCAATGAAAAAAATTCGGTTTATGATACCTTACCTAATTTTTCACCGATAGCAATTTCGGAACTTAATGTAATTTCGGATACTTTGCTCGAAATGCGTTTTTCGAAACAAGTGGATTCAAGTATGGTGTTTGAAAATGAGGTAATATTTACACCAGAAATAAATTGTAAATCAATAAGTTTTATGAATAATGCCTTGCAAATTACTTTCCAAAAGTCACTTGAAAAATCGAAAGAATATATAATTCAACTTTCTAATTTAAAAGATTGTTGGTTTCATAAAAATACAACTCAAGCAATTTTTGCAAATACAGAGAATATTGAAGTAAATGATTTGATTTTCAATGAGATTTTATTTAATCCTTATCCAGAAGGAGCAGATTTTATAGAGTTATACAATAATTCTGAAAAGTGGATTAACCTCAAAAACTTAGAAATATATGGATTTGAAAAAGGAGTGCTTTCTAGCCCTAAAATAATTCAACAAAATTGGATTCTCAAACCGCATGAATTGGTTTTCTTGACTTCATCGATTTCTTCACAAGGAAAACTCTACCCAAATACAATTACTTCGCGCGGAATCCAACAATCCCTCCCAACTATGAATAATGATTCGGGAACAGTTATATTAATGAATAATAAGCAACTAATTGATAAAATTTCTTACAGTGAAAATTGGCATTTTTCTTTGCTGAATGACAAGGAAGGAAAATCGCTCGAAAGAGTAAATCCTTCTAGTAAAACTTCAGATCAACACAACTGGTTCACCTCTGCTGAAACGTCAGGTTTCGCAACACCAGGTAACAAAAACTCACATAATGTCAATTCCAATATCCAGTCAGCATTTAGTTTGTCATCACAAACTATTTCACCCGATAATGATGGATTTGAAGATGTTGTTGAAATATATATTGCAAATAAAACTCCAAATGTTAGTGCTTCAGTTAGTGTTTTTTCAATGCATGGAATTGAAGTTGCACATCCGCTAAGAAATGAATTATTAGCAGAAAATAACTTGATTATTTGGGATGGTTTAGATGAAAAACAACAACAATTACCACTAGGAATTTACTTTGTTTTGATACAAACACTTGACATCGATACAGGTAAAACGAGCTTGTCAAAACTTCCAATAGTTGTTGCAGAAAAACTTTAATTTAAATCTATTCTAAATTACTTGTTATAAAGGTTTTGTATTAAAATATTTTATAATTCATCGATATTTTTCGTACATTCGTCGTGTATTAACCTATAATTTATAACTATGAAGAAACAAATTACGCGTTTTCTTCTTGTGTTTATTGGCGTTTTTATGCTTTCATTCGTGAATGCACAATCCGTCGTAACCACAAGTGATGAATCAACAAAGAGCAAATGTGATGGCTCGGCGATGATTTCATCAATTGCTGTTCCAAACATCACGTCTTGGGTTTGGAAAAGAGATTCTGTTACTATCCTGCAACAAGGAGGTAAAGATCTTTTAAACTTATGTGCTGGTAACTACGTGCTTGAGTACGTGGATAAACAGACGAAAAAACACGTTGAACCTTTTGTTGTAAAAACAAAAACGGTTGCACCTAATCCGTGTGATGGTTTTTCTGTTGCAGTTGCAAGAGTTCAAAACAACGTTAAAAGTCCAAATGGTTGTTCAGGTTTAATTGAACTTGCAACAAAAGGAGGAAAAGCACCATTCAACTTTACATGGGGAAACAACCCAAGTAAAACAAATGTTGCGGATAAATTGTGTGCTGGAACTTTCAACGGTTATGTGAAAGATTCTAACAACTGTATGGCTCAATTCTCAGCAACAGTTGGTTTAGATTCTACTAATACTGGCGGAGGTACTCCTAATGTTTGTGATGGTTTCAAAGCTATTATTAAACAAACAGTTAATAACACTGGTAAATCACCAAATTGTAATGGTATGTTAGCTGCAGGTGTTTTAGGTGGTAAAGCTCCATTTACTTTTACGTGGGTAAATGCTAATAATGTGAATGGGCAAACATTACAAGGTGTTTGTGGCGGTAACTACTATGTAACTGTTAAAGATTCCAACAATTGTACTGCATCTATTTCTGGAAATGTTATTAATGATACTACGAAAGTTGGTGGTGGTAACACTAACCTATGCGAAGGTTTCAAAGTGGAATTAGTTCATGCGCAAAACAACAAAAAAGGATCTTCAAATTGTGTTGGTTTTATCGAAACTAAATTAGTGGGCGGTAAAGCTCCTTTCAAATTTAATTGGAGTAACGGTGGTAAAGATGCTTTCAACCAAGGGTTATGTAAAGGTCTTTATGTATTAACAGTGACTGATTCGAATAATTGTACTACTAATTTACCATCAGTAATAATTGGTGAAGATTCTACTTCTTCTTCTGGAGGAGCAACTCCTGATTGTTCTAAATTCAAAGCTTTTATTGGTAAAGTTCAAAACAATACTTCTAAAGATTCTATCTGTAATGGTATGATCGAAGTGATTGCGCAAGGTGGTAAAGCTCCTTTGACTTTTAACTGGGTTGGAACAAAAGGATTTGGTAATGTTGCTCAAGGTCTTTGTGCAGGTCAATATTATGTGACTGTGAAAGATTCTAACAATTGTACATCATCTACTTTTGCTTCAGTAAAAAGAGATTCTATCGTGAATGGTGGAGGAAACAACAATTGTGCGAATTTTGCGGCTAAATTTAATTACGTAAAAAATAATTCTTCGAAAGATTCAACATGTAATGGTGGTATATCTGTCGAAGCAGTTGGCGGTAAAAAACCTTTCTCATTTGAATGGTCAAATGCGTTAGGAATTAATTCTTTTGTTCAAGGTCTTTGTGAAGGTAACTATTATGTTACTGTAAGAGATTCTAACAACTGTACTACTACAATTAGCCAGTTCATCAAAAAAGAAGGTGATACTACTAACACAGGTGGTAACAGTCCATGTATGAATTACCGTGCTAATGTAGCTAATTTCAAAAACAATACGGATGTAACAAAATGTAACGGTTATATTGCTATTATTGTAAATGGTAAAGCTCCATTTAACTTTAAATGGGCAAATATGCCAAATGCTTTTGGACCTACTATTCAAGGATTATGTGGTGGTAACTATTATGTTACTGTAACGGATTCTAACAATTGTACAACTACTTTATCACAAATGATAAATAACGAAGGTACAAATGGTGGAGGTAATCCTTCAAATGGTAAACCATGTCAAGCTGAAATAGGTGGAAAACAATTAGATTCTACAGGATTGAAATTCCATTTATTTGACAAATCTCGTGTTGATTCAGGAAATGTAGTTTCTTACGTATGGAAAATCGATGGTAAACAAGTTAGTACGTTAAAAGAATTCGATAATGAATTTACGAAAGGAAAACACACAGTTGAATTTACAATCAATACATCTAAAGGTTGTTTAGATACACAAAGAGATACACTTGATTTTCCTCATTTTGATAAACCAGATACTACAAATAATGGTGGTTCAAATTGTCAAAATTTCAAAGCACAATTAGCATCTTTTCATAATAACAATTCAACAGATCCATCGAAATGTAATGGTTATGCCGTAATTAATGCAATTGGTGGTACAGCTCCATTTAATTATACTTGGTTAAATGCTCCAAATGTTAATGGAAATTCTATCCAAGGTATTTGTGATGGCAATTTCTTTGTAACTGTAAAAGATGCTAAAAACTGTATCGCAAATGTTCAAGTTATAATTAAGAACGAAGCTAACAATGGTGGAGGTACTCCAAACGGTAAAAAATGTGAAGCTAAATTCAAAGGTCAACAACTAGATGCAACAGGATTGAAATATCGTTTATTCGATGATTCACGTGTTGATTCAGGTTATGTAGTTTCTTATGAATGGAAAATTGACAATGTTGTAGCTGGAAATGCTAAAGACATTGAAAGAGTATTTACAAAAGGAATGCACGCTGCTTCATTAACTATCGTTACATCTAATGGATGTAAAGATACGTATGCTGACAGTGTTGAATTCCCTCATTTTGACAATCCAAATGGTGGTTCTAATGGTGGTGATACTACAAAACCAAATCCATGTCAATTCTTCAAAGTTGAAATCGAAAAAGCATACAACAACAAAGTTGGTTCTCCAATTTGTGTTGGTGTTGCTTCTGCAAAAGCATTTGGAGGTAAACAACCATTCACATTCCACTGGAATAATGGTTCTCAATCGCCAATCGCTGAAAAATTATGTGCTGGTAAATACTTAGTATATGCTAAAGATTCTATCGGATGTGTAGCTCAGACTTCAGTTGAAATTTTCAATGATTCAGTGAAAGGTGGTGGTACTGGAGAAAATCCATGTGCAAACTTCCGTATTCAATTAGTGAAATTCCAAAATAATAAACCAGGTACAGCTGCTTGTACAGGTGTTGTTGAAGTAAAAGCTGAAGGTGGTAAAGCTCCTTTTAATTTCTCTTGGAATAACGGTCAAACAGCTCCTTTTGCACAAGGTCTTTGTGCAGGAACTTACACAGTAAATGTGAAAGATTCTATGGGCTGTTATGCTACTTTCACACACATTGTGAAAAATGATTCTGTTGTGAATAACGGTGGTACTACAGGTGGAGGCGTTCCAAACTGTTTTGCTGATTTGAAATTCACAATTGATCCAGCTAACAAACAAAAAGTAAACTTTAATATTACTTCTACAATCGCTAACGCATTCTATGTGTGGTATGTGGATGGTAACCAAGTGAACAACCAAGGTGAAAAATACGTTGCTATTTTGACTCCAGGTTTCCACAAAGTATATGTAAACGTAAAAGGTGCTTGTGCTTATACAGCAATTACTACAGTTGAAGTATTAAACAACAAACCTTGCGAAGCGCGTATGAAAGCAAGTCCTTTAGATTCTACAGGATTGAAATTCCATTTCCAAGATGATTCTCGTATCGAAGAAGGTACTATCGTTTCTTATAACTGGAAATTTGATGGTAAAGAAGAAGATACTACGTTTGGATTTGACCGTACGTTTACTATTGGTAAACATTCAGTTGAATATTCAATCGTAACTTCTACAGGATGTAAATCTACGATGAAAGATTCTACAACTTTCCCTCACTTTGATAAACCACAAGGACCAAATCCATGTGATTCTTTCAGAGTTGAATTAGTGAAAGCGGAGAATAACAAACAAGGAAGTGCTAACTGTACTGGTTTCATAGAAACAAAAGTAATAGGTGGTAAAGCTCCTTTCAACTTTATTTGGGATAATACAACTGTTGCAAATGTGACAAATAAATTGTCAAATGTTTGTGGTGGAAAACACCATTTAGAAGTGAAAGATGCAAACGGATGTCGTGCAGAATTATCACATGAATTATTTATTGATACATTGAAAACTACAGGAACTAATCCTTGTAAAGATTTCAAAGTTGAATTGACTAAATTCATCAATGACAAAGCAAATGACACTATCGGTACAGGTATGATTGATGTTCATACAGTTGCTGGTATTGCTCCTTTCTACTTCAAATGGTCTAACGGTGTGAATACACCATTCAACGAAAAATTGAAAGCTGGAATATATACTGTAAACGTAAAAGATGCTAACAACTGTTATGCTACTTTATCGCAAACTATCTTCCAAGATTCAGTAATCGTTACTAACCCATGTTTAGGATTTAAAGTTGAATTAGCACGTGTACAAAATACGCGTAAAGGTGAAACAATTTGTACTGGTTTAGCTGAAGTTCGTACATATGGTGGAACTGCTCCTTACATTTACAAATGGTCTAATGGTGCTAACTCTAACGTAATTGAAAAATTATGTGAAGGTAAATACACATTAATTGTAAAAGATAAAAATAACTGTGCTACTGAATTTACTGCGGTAATTAAAGGTGACTCAGTTGTTAATTCTACTACTGCAAATACTTGTGCTGGGTTCATCATCAATATCAATGGTGTGAAAAACACACTGAAAGGTGCTGCTAACTGTACAGGTTCAATTATGGCTAACGCAATTGGTGGTAAACAACCTTACAATTTCTATTGGAACAATGGTTCTAAAGATTTGTTCTTGTTTAATGCTTGCGCTGGTACATATACATTGAAAGCTGTTGATGCGAATGGTTGTTTAGTAAGTGTTACTAAAGAAATCAAAGAAGATTCGGCTGCAGTTACAAACAACTGTACTACTTTAACAGCTAACGTACTTGTTAAAAATACAGAGGCTACCACTTCTAAATGTAATGGTGCTTTAGATGCATCTGTAAATGGTGGAACTGCTCCTTATACTTTCGTTTGGAGTAATGCGGCTACTACAAAAGCAATCACTGGTTTATGTGAAGGTAACTTCTCAGTTACAGTAACTGATGCTAAAAAATGTGCCGTTAAAGTTGAGAAATATGTAGGTCGTGATTCATTGATTCAAAATCCTTGTGCTGGTTTCTTCGCAAACGTACAAGTGAAAAATGATCAAGATGGAGATAATATCTGTACTGGTGCTTTGTTAGCTAATGCTGGTGGTGGTAAATTACCATACACCTATAAATGGTCTAACGGTTCTACTGAACCATACTTAAAAGCTGCTTGTCAAGGTTCTTACGCTGTTTCTATCTTTGATGGTAACAACTGTTCTGTGACTATTGAGAAAACGGTAGGTTTAGATACTGTTTATAACCCATGTAAATACTTCTACGCGAAGATTACTGGTGTTGAACACAGTGGTTTAAATGCTGCTAAATGTAACGGTTCTTTAAAAGTTGCTGTTGCGGGTGGTAAAGCTCCTTATGATTTCACATGGTCTAACGGTGCCAAAGCTCCATCAATTACTGACCTTTGTCCTGATGAATATACAGTAGAAGTGAAAGACGCTAATAAGTGTTCAATTATTTTAACTGGTAAAGTATTTATCGATTCTACTAAAAACTTATGTGATGGTTTCTTCACTAAAGTGGTAGAAGTTAAAAACGACAAAGCTGGTGATAACAAATGTACGGGTGCTATTATGACAGCAACAATTGGTGGTAAAAAACCATATTCATACTTCTGGAGCAATGGTGCTCAAACACCAGACATCAAAGACGTATGTGCTGATAACTATTCATTGTATGTAAAAGATGCTAACAACTGTATCAACCAATTAGACAAAGTAATTGGATCTGATTCAATTGTTGATCTTTGTAAAGGTTTCTACGGCTATATTTCTGAAGTAAATGATTACAATGCAGATGATACTACATGTCTAGGTAAATTAACTGCTACAGTTAAAGGCGGTAAGGCTCCATTCAAGTATTCTTGGTCAAATGGTGACAGTACATTAACTGCTTCTAAATTATGCGAAGGTGGTTATTCTTTAACAATTGTTGACGCTAACAACTGTGACATTACCTTAAATGGTAAAGTACGTATGTTACCATCTAAAAAACAAAAACTAAAAGCATTTGTTACTTCTACTGATGTAACTGCTGCTGGAGCTTGTGATGGTACTGTAAATGTTACGGTGGAAAGCGGAAATGCTCCTTACTACTTCTATCACTCAAATGGTGAAGTATCAAATAGTAGAACTGGCGTTTGCGCAGGTGTTTATTCAGTAATTGTAAAAGATTCTAAAAATGAAGTTGTTGAGTTATCTTACTTGATTTCTTCTCCATTGAATACAATTAAAAACAATAAAGTGGAGGTGCCAGTTGGTGCTGATTCTTCAGTTGTTGATACAATTGCTTCGTCTGTAACAAAAGATTGTTCTATTGATTACAATGCAATTGATTCTGTTCATATCATCCAATATAAATTGACTTCTAAAGATTCTTTATTAGTTACTTGGGCAGTTTATAGCGCGACAAAAGTTACTTATGTAACTGATGTGTATGTATTCACTTCAGGTAAAGGAGTATACTCAATTAACTTAGAGTTATACTGTGATGAAGCAAAAGAGATTGGTAACTTCTTGAAAGCATCTGAATCATTCTACTACGCTACTCAGGGTTCTGCTAGTATTGTAGAAAAAGTGAAAGAGAATGTAAATGTTTATCCTAACCCATTTAATGACAAGTTCATTGTTAAGTTAGATAAAGTACAAGATTACCAAATCCAAGTAATTGATATGTCTGGTAAAGAATTATATTCTAATTCTTATGCGAATACAAATTCAATTAACATGGACTTAGGTCACTTAGCTAATGGTCAATATATCTTGAAAATCGTAAGTGAAACTTCTAGCTTCACTCGTATGATTGCAAAATAATTGTCCTACTAGGATACAAAGAAAACGCCCCGCTGATAAGCGGGGCGTTTTTGATTTATAGAAGTGTCTAGTCCTGAAATAGCGATACACAAAATTTATCGTTATGAAAGAAAAAGTCGTTTATGAAAAACGCAGCCAAAAGGATTATTCAATGTCCTTTAAGTTAGAAGTTATTAAAGAAATCGAATCTGGATTAATTTCTACCACTGGAGC
>CANCJF010000048.1 GCA_947378245.1 Bacteroidota bacterium | reverse complement strand
TTACTTAGGTATTTTATTAGTTTTTATAGGAATCGTGTTTTTTGTTGACGCTATCATTAAAAAAACATATCTAAAATTCTTTTTTGCAACAGGTGGATTAATACTTGCTTATATTCTTGCATTTTTGACCAATTTTGGAAATATCTATTTGACAAATGATTATGCTAAACACACGATTCGTGGTGGGAATGAAGTTACAATAACACCTAATGGTGTTTCGAATGCTGAAAATTCAACAACTGGTTTAGATAAAGATTACATAACTCAATGGAGCTATGGTGTCGGTGAATCTTTTACATTAGTTTCTCCTTATGTTAAGGGTGGAGGATCAGTAGCTTTAGGTGATAGTCCTTTTGCTGAGAGTGTTGAAAATATGGATTTGTCTCCAGAAGACATGAAAGGTGTGATGAATTTACCAGTATATTGGGGAGATCAACCGATGACATCTGGTCCTGTATACATTGGTGTGATTGTTTTGTTTTTAGCTTTCTTAGGGCTTGTGTTTCTGAAAAATCCAGTAAAATGGGCATTGTTAGCTGTAACTATTTTGACATTAATGTTATCATGGGGAAAAAACTTTATGGGCTTAACCGATTTCTTTTTAGATAATGTGCCGGGTTACAATAAATTTAGAGCAGTTACAATCATACTTGTTATGGTGGAATTATGTATTCCAATTCTTGGAGTATTATTCCTTGATTTATTAGTGAAAGAGCGAGATTCATTGAAACTAAAAAAGAAAACGTTCTTAATTTCATCAGGTGTAGCACTTGGTTTTTTATTATTAGTAAAAGTGATTGGTTTAGGAGATAATTATCAATCTGCTGGAGATAAAGCACAATTGGATAATGTTTCGTCGAGTATACGTCAACAATTAGCTGGTATGAATCCAAGTGATTTAATGTCTCAATATCAATTAGATATCAATAATCCACAACAAGTAGATCAATTCGTTCAACAACAAGTTGTTCCATACCAAAAAAGCTATGATGCAATGAAGACAGTTCGCGCTTCTATATTTAATAGCAGTATGAATCGTTCTATTTTGTTTTTATTTTTAGCAATTGGATTACTGGCAGTAATGTTTTATACTGAGGTTAAAACTGAATTTGTAATATTAGGGATGGTGGTTCTAGTTGCTCTTGATTTGATTCCTGTAGCAAATAATTATTTAGGTAACAAAGAGCAAGGAAATGGCTACAAATTTTGGACTGAGAAAGGAAATTCAATGTTTGCAACCGCAGCTACAAATGCTGATTATAAGATCATGGAAAATGAACTTGCAGAACATCCTTCGCTGAAGTCTAAAATTTCACAAGCTGAAAATGATGCAAAACAAAAAGTAAGTGAACTAGAATTATCAGGTCCTGCACAAAGAAATTTAATTGATGCCTATAAGTTTGCTGCATTAAATCGAAATACAAACTACCGTGTTTTTGATTTGTCTGGTGGTTTTAATAGTGCGACTTCATCCTATTTTCATAAAGCTTTGGGTGGTTATCATGGTGCTAAACTTCGATCTATTCAAAATGTATTTGATTTCCATATTGCGAATTCTAATTATAAGATTTATGATATGATGAATGTTAAATATTTCATTCAAAATGGAAATGAAGCACAACCAAATCCTAGTGCATTAGGAAACGCTTGGTTGGTAAAGAAAATTACAAAATACCAAACACCTAATGATGAAATACGTGCGTTAGGCTCTGTTTACAATCTTGAAAATCAATCGGTAGGTTCACTTATTGTAAATGGAAAAGTTCTGAAAAATGCTAAAGTTTATACTTCTGATAAATTACAGTATATATTAAAAGGAGATACAATTTCAGTTCCATTATCTTCGGGAATTGTAGAAGGAATGGAAGCAATGTTTGTAATGGATATTAATGGTAAAACGAATTTAGTTCCTATACAAACTCTTTCATTAGATACAGCTAAATCATTCTTGAAACTTGTGAAAATTAAAAACACTGAAGAATTTTCTCCAAGAGACGAGGCTGTCGTTCTCACATCTGAATTTAATAAAATAAACAAAATGAATTTTTCTGGTGAAGGTTCAATCACTATGACTAGTTATGCTCCAAATAAAATTTCATATCTATCAAATTCGAATTCTGAACAATTAGCTGTTTTTTCTGAAGTATATTATGCGGATGGTTGGAAAGCAACCATTGATGGCAAGGAAGTTCCAATCGCAAAAGTAGATTATTTTCTTCGTGGTTTAAAACTTCCAAAAGGAAAGCATCAAATTCAATTCACATTTGATTTACCAATATATCATACGGCCGGTACATTAGCTGCTACTTCATCCATCCTTGTGATACTTGGATTAATAGGATTAATCATTTTAGATCGAAAAAAGAAAAATAAAGAAACAGTTTAACAAATAGTAAAATATTACACTACTAATATCAATTTCAGATTAAATCATACAATGAAAAAAATACTTAAACCACTATTCTCAATGCGATTAATGGCATTAGCTATGCTTATATTTTTAGTAGCAATAGGTTGGGCGACAATTCTTGAATCTAAATATGATATTCAAACTGCAAAAATATTTGTATATAATGCAAGTTGGTTTGAAGTGTTATTGGTTTATTTAGCTATTAACCTAATTGTCAATATTTTTAAATATAAAATGTTTCAACGTGAAAAGATGGCTATGCTAACATTTCACATTTCTTTTATTGTGATTTTAATTGGGGCAGGAGTGACTCGATTTTTTGGATTTGAAGGTTTAATGACTATACGTGAAGGTAAGACTAGCAATTTTATATATGCTTCTGATCCACATTTATGGTTTAGAATTAATGATCAAGTGAAACAATATGAGGTCAATCGTAAAACATTTTTATCAGAAGAAACGAATAACAACTTTGAAATAGATGTTGATTTTCCCAATCATAAAACTCCAATTACTATAGAATACGTTGACTTCAAGAAAAAGCAGGTCGATTCTTTAGTTATAAATGAAAAGATAAAAACAGGTGTATTAGAGATTGTGACGGATGGTATGAAATCAAATTATATATCACCTGATGGGTTTGTTATGGTAGGTGATAATGCATTGTCTTATGAAAAGAAAAATGCAATGCCAGGAATAGATGTAATTAAAATGAATGGTAAATTAATGGTTAAATCAAAATTACCCATGCAATATTTACCAATGGCAAGTATGATGAAATATCGTCAATCCGGTCAAAATCCGCCTGAAGAAGCATTTACAAAGATTCCAAATGACACATTGGTCCCATTTCTTTCAACTACATTATACGTAGTTGGAGGTCAGCAATTTGTATTTAAAAGAGAAATACCACATGCAAAAATGGTAAAAATGTCTTCTGGGAAAAAAAATGTTGGTGTTGATGTGTTGACTGTAAAAATTAATGATGGTTCAAAATCAAAAGTTATTGAATTAATTGGAGGTATTGGACAAATCCCTGAGCATACCGTTTTTAATTTTGAAGGTTTACAATATGAAATGGAATATGGTTCCTCTAAAATTCAAATCCCATTTGAGGTAGGGTGTAAAGATTTTCGTTTAGCTCGTTATCCAGGTTCGCAAGTTGCTTCTTCTTTTGAAAGTGATGTTGTCGTTATTGATACTGCTAAAAAGTATTCTAAAGAACACACCATTTTTATGAATCATGTAATGGATTATGACGGATACCGATTTTTTCAATCGAGTTATGATCAGGATGAAAAAGGAACACGTTTAAGTGTAAACCATGATTTTTGGGGTACGAATATTACTTATTTAGGATATTTATTAATGATGATTGGAATGGTTATGTCTTTATTCGCTCCGGTTGGACGTTTTAAAGAGTTATTAGGTGTGATAAGTAAATCCAAAGCTAGGAATTTAACTGTACTGATGATTTTGATTTCAGGACTTTTTACCAATAATGTAAAGGCACAAGATGCGCATTCAGGACATCATCATGAAAAAGAAGTACCTAAGGATGTTTTTCACATCATGTCAGAAGAACATAGTAATGAGTTAGCTACTTTATTAGTGCAAGATTACGATGGAAGGATTGTACCTATTCATACCCTATGTGATAATTTATTACGTAAGATTTATGGTAAGAATCAATATAAAAGTAACAATGCAGTACAATCAGTATTTAGTATGCACATGTATCCTCCTCATTGGATAAAAGAAGCTATTATTTCTGTACCTACTGTATTAAGAGAACCTTTAAAGTTAGGGAAATACGAAAGTTACGAAGGATTGATTGATCATGATGGTAACTTTAAATGGTTGGATAAATATAATGAAGCTCATCAAAAAATGGAATCTAAACGTTCAGAATTTGATAAGAAAATAATTAAATTAGTTGAACGTTTTCAAGTGGTGGGATCCATTTTTCAATGGACTTATATGAAAATCATCCCATTAAAGAACGACCCTAATAATGCTTGGTATGTTCCTTTAGATATGAGTTTGATGCAAAAAGATTCAGTTTCATCAAAATTAGCGATGAAATATTTTGTCGCAGTGAATGATGGTGCTAAATCAAAATCATTTGGACAAGCGTTAGATAGACTGAATGAGTTGAAAAAATTCCAACGAGTAACGTCTAAAAAAATAGTTCCTTCGGAGTCCATAGTAAAAATGGAAGTGAGTTATAATAAAATGAATATTTTCAAAAATACGATGTACAGCTATTTTGTATTAGGTATCATTTTGTTAATTATTTATTTTATTCGTGTGTTTATTAAACAAACTGACAATACTGAAAAGAAATTTAAGAAAATTGCATTTCCATTTATCCTATTAATGGCTGTGGTTTTTATTTACCATGGAGTAGGAGTAGGTATGCGTTGGTATATTTCTGGTCATGCGCCTTGGAGTAATGGGTATGAAGCAGTTGTTTTTATTTCTTGGGTCGCAATGATAGCTGGATTTGTATTCTCACGTAAAAATGCAGCTGTATTAGCGGGAACAGCAGTTCTTTCTTTCTTTATCTTATTTGTGACGGAGTTGAACTTGATGGATCCTGAAATTACACCGTTACAACCAGTATTAAAATCTTATTGGTTAATGATTCATGTTGCGATTATTACAGGGAGTTATGGTTTCTTAGGATTAGGAGCAATTTTAGGTTTCTTGAATCAAGTAATGTATATATTTAGAAATTCTAAAAACGGTCAGCGAATTACGAAACAAATCAATGAGATAACAGCAATTTCTGAATTGACCATTACGATCGGTTTGTTTATGTTGACTATTGGTACATTTTTAGGCGGAATTTGGGCGAATGAGTCGTGGGGTAGATATTGGGGATGGGATCCAAAAGAGACTTGGGCTTTGGTTTCAGTCTTAGTGTATGCAATTTTATTACACTTACGATACATTCCAGGTTTAGCGAGTAAGTTTACTTTCAACTTAGTTAGTTTTTGGAGTTACGGAGCGATTATATTCACCTTTTTTGGAGTAAACTTCTATTTAGTAGGTTTACATTCGTATGCCCAAGGAGAAGGTTTAGCGGAAGTTCCAGATTGGATTTTTTATACCGTTGGGTGTTTTGCTTTGTTTTCATTACTTTCTTGGTGGAGAAATAGAAATTATTCTAAAGGATTGTAAGAAAATAAAATTTTCAAAATCAACATTAAGATTCTATTTTTGTAATATGTTCTCAATAGAAAATCAAAAAGAAGCAATTAATACCTTGTGTAAATTACACAAGGTAGAAAAGTTATATGTTTTTGGTTCTGCAATTACAAATAGATTTTCAGTCACAAGTGATATCGATTTTTTAGTGAAATTTAAACCATTTGATCTTTCTTTATATTTTGATAACTATTTGATTTTAAAAGCAAAATTAAAAGAGTTGTTTAATCGAGAAATTGATTTATTAGAAGAACAAACCCTTAAAAATCCAATATTAATCAATTCCATTAATAAAAATAAAGAATTGATTTATGGATGAGAAAATATTAAAATGGCTATTTGATGTAAAAATAGCTATTAATGAAATTGATTCATTCTTTACTTTATATACCAAAGATTTCTTTGAATATAAAAACAATCTAATTCTTAAAAGAGCAACTGAGAGAGAGTTAGAAATTATAGGGGGAGCAATCAATAGAATATTAAAGCAAGATCCATTATTTGAAAATAAAATTACGAATGCCAAATCTATCATTGGTTTAAGGAATCAAGTATTACATGCTTATGATAGTATTTCTGATGAAAATATTTGGTCTATTTTAATCAATCATTTACCAAAGCTCAAGATTGAAATTGAAAAATTAATCAATGAGAATAATACTGTGATTTAATGCAATTTAAACTCGATATACTTGCTTTCGGAGCACATCCCGATGATGTAGAATTATCTGCTTCGGGAAGCATTTTAAAACATATTGCACAAGGTAAAAGTGTTGGTATTGTAGATCTCACGCAAGGGGAAATGGGTTCTCGTGGAACGATAGAAACACGTTATGAGGAAGCAAAAAATGCAGCTGATATCTTAGGGGTCAGGTACCGTCATAATTTGAAAATGGAGGATGGTTATTTAGAAAATACGAAAGAAAATTTATTAAAAATTGTAGAGCAAATCCGTTTGTTAAAACCGGAAATTGTCTTAGCAAATGCCATAGAAGATCGTCATCCAGACCATGCCAAAGGAAGTAAACTTGTTTCAGAGGCATGTTTTCTATCCGGTTTAGTAAAAGTGGAAACATCGTACAATGGAATAAAACAAGAAGCTTATCGACCAAAAGCAGTATACCATTATATACAAGATCGTTATATTAAACCTGATTTTTTGATTGATATTTCAGAATTCTACGAACAAAAAATGCAATCTATTCTAGCTTATAAAACTCAATTTTATAATCCAGGAGAAAATGGACCAAAAACCCCAATTTCTGGTCAAGATTTTCTTGATTTCTTAAGTGGTAGAATGTCTGAAATGGGGCGATCTTTAGGTGTTCGTTTTGCAGAAGGATTTACTGTTGAACGTACCCTTGGTGTTGAAAGTTTATTTGAACTGAAATAGTTTATTTTTTACTTTTCTTAGTACAGTAATGAAATTACTCCCTTTTTGAAGTTGTAAGTAAGTGTATTCTAACTTTCCGAAATTTTGATTAAAGCGCTTTACAGCATCAATAGATGAACCACCAAAATCAAAAATTAGATTTGATTCAGCGTACTTTTTAATCAGTTGATCAATTAAAAAATGCATAGCACCTAATTTTTTCCCTTTCGGATTGACTCCACCTTTGTGATAAATCATTCGATGATTCGTAACACTAAAAAAGCATGAAGCCAAAAGCTCGTCACCACAATAAACTTGGTAAATTACCCCTTTTTTATTAATAAGCCCATTCGTGATTAATTTATTAAGAGTTTGATAATTATCTTCGCTAACATTCTTAATGAGTACCCCTCGGTGATCTTTAAACATATTAACGACAGAGTTTACATCCGTTGACTCAACGAGTCTTAAATCAGCTTTAGTTGCTTTTTTTAAATTTCTATTTAAATTGCTTGAATAACCTTTAATTATTTCAGTGTAGGATTTCGATAAATCTAGGTATTGACAGGTATTACGTTTGAAGTCAAAGCTACTTGGGATATAATTTTGTTGTTGATTTACAGAATAGTCAATTGAATGAATGTTTCGAGGTAATTTATTTAAGAATAATTGGATTATTTCATCAGAAATAATTTGTTTTGAATAGACTCCTAATTGCATGGTGTAAATAGGAGAATACAAATAGGAAATACCTAATTTTCGATTGATAGATAGTGGGAAAATATAAGTGTAATCGTCACTAATTAATGCAGACCAGTTAGGGAAAGTCGCATCTAAATACCAGCTATATCCATATGCTATACCATTTGACGCAGCCTCCATTGTTTGGTCCCAACGATTTTTATCAATATTATCGTTTGTTACTAACTGAATATTTATTTCGTTGTTCATCATTTTTATTTCCCAACAAATAAAGTGTTTAAACGAAATAATTTAAAACAAATATATGCAAAATATAAGTTTACAAATAATTCACTAAATAATGAAGCATAGGCCGCGCCTTCAATTTTCCAATTAGGAATTAAATAGCAATTTAAGGAAATATTAATAATGAGCTCTAAAATACTTCCGATGATTAAATATTTCAGTTTATTTGATAACATCAATATTAAAATAGCAGGACCACAAAGAATCTTAAGAAACGAAGATAAGGAATAAATAGATAAGCTTTTAATTTCGATGGTGTATAGAGGGGTTTTGTAAATAGTGAAAAAGAACGGACTCAAAAAGATAATGACTAACCCAATAATTAAAGCAATTGGAATAACGAATTTAAACATTTTTTGAATCTCTTTTTTAACAATATCATATCGATTCTGACTTATCACACTTGATATTTTGGGGCTAAATATTAATAAGGTACTGGTCATTATCAAAGTAATTGAACTTGCAAGTTTCATGTAAATATTATTAACACCAGAATATTCGGCACCTAAATAATATGCAATTTGTAATCCATCAACTTTAGAGAATATTAAATTTAATAAATTGATGATTAAAAGTAGATAAACCGATTTTGTGAGGTGATTGTTTTTTTGTTTTTGGATTGGTTCAGAAGATGATATTTTTCTTTTTCTTAAAATAAAAGAAATGATAAAAGCAGTGAGGCTTGAGATAATAAAAGCGATAATGATGACATTTATTGATTTACTGTAAAATGAAAGGATTATAAAAATTGCAATAAATAATAAAACACGAATGATTTTATCATTTACTTGAGGTACAATAACTTCCTTTAAACTAAATAAGAAATTGGTATTTAATAATGTTAGAGCTACAAAAGGTAGTATTAGCGCAGCACCAATAATAAAATAACCGATTTCTTCAGATTTAAATGGGTAATACCATGAAAAACAAATAAATAAAAAAGAAATAATGACTGAATTAATTAGTGTACTTTTTAGTGCCGTATTGTAAAGAGAAAGTTTTTTAGTTATTGATTTTATTTTAGGTATTTCGATAGAAAATAGCTGGTTATACCCAAATAACGAAAATACAGCAAGCATATCTACTGTTGAAAACACTAAAATGTAATCACCATAAATTTCAGCATTAAAAATATTTGTAATAAGAATGCTTATGAGAAAAGATAAGAAAAAACTAAAAAGTTGTATAGACAGACTTTTAAAAGATGAAGATTTGATAAAAGCGTTGATTTTTTTCATTGATTGATTTACCTGATAATTCCTTTTTCTTATAAAATGATTCCCCTCAAAAAAACGATGAATTCAGGATACAAATGTAACTATTGAATTATATTATCTATTAAGAATTTTTTCACGAATTTCCTTTCGATACACTAATAATATCATCAAAATACAAATTATGAATTGAAAAATGTTTTTAATTCCCCTAGAAAATGCATCTCCGATTACATAATAGATAACAATTAAAAAACCTCCATAAATTATGGGTAAAAAAATCATTTTAGTTTTATTAAATGAAAAAGAAAACACTTTTCTACTTTCAAGACTTATTAACCAAATTTGGATTGGTTTCGCAATAACAAAACTGATGGATGCTCCTATGATTCCAAGATAATGTATTAATATAAAGGTCATTAAAAATTGGAACAAGGAAGATAATAAGAATACCTTCGGCAGAACTTTAGTTTTCTTATAGTAAAAAATAGGCATTAGATACATATTTGAAAGACTTCGAAATAAAAAACCTAAACCAAGTATCGGTAAATAATCAAAAGACTTATAATACATTGAATTATGTACAAAAAAAGGAACTATTAATGGAATGAAAAGTAATACACTAGCAATTAATACAAGTTGAATTAATGTGAAAAAATGGTGGTTTTGATTAACTTCAGGGGTGCTGTAATTTATTTTTTGATCGGACCAGATTCTAAAAATCGCAGGATTTATGGTGTTAGTTAATGCGAGTAATACAACATCAATTAACATAATCCACTTCATGCCAAAGTCATAAATGCCTACGTCAAAAGGTGTTAATAAATAATTTATTATAAACCGATCACCATATGAAGCTCCCCACATGATAATTGCATAATAAAGTAACGGCATACAAAATCTTACCATGTCAGGTAAAAATTCAGTGTGTAGTTTTATTCCAAATTCTTTTGCGAAAAAATAAAAAGTTAATAAAAATAAGATCAATGCAGGTAGTAATCTACCCCACAAAGGTCCATTAATAACTTTTGGAAATAAATATATTCCAAAATAGGTAGAGAAAATGGTAATGCTAAAATAAGCGATATTTATCCAAAAGAACCGATTCGTACGTTGTTGATTGATTAATAGATTTGAATATGTTTTATAAAAACTATTGAATATCGCTGTGATTATACACATCAAACCAAAAGGCCAAAATGTTATTGTTTGCTTGCTAAAAGTGAATTTGAATATAATTTCTCCAAATAATAAAGAAATTAATAAAATTAAACTCCCTATTATGAGTAAAGATGATACTACTGTACCAATATATTTTTTTAATTTTTCTGGATTATCCTTATAATCGAAATAATGTATTCCTATTGATGTGTCTAAGCTGAAATTGACTAAAACTTGAATTAATAAAGAAAAATTTATGTATAAAGCAAGAACACCATAAGTATCAACATCGTTTAGATGATTCGTAATTAATGGTAGCAGGATAAATCCTGAGGCAAGTGGAAGTGAGCCAACTAGCGTATAAATTAAAGAGGATTTGAGAAGTTTTTTTGCGAACATTAGCGTGAGTACGATTTTTTTCCTAGTAGTTTAGCAAGTGACTCAATATCCCAATGTAAAAAGCTAAATAAAACACCAATAAGAGCTCTTAATCTCCATACAGGATTTATAAATCCTTTATAAAATAAAGATTTATAATAGTCTTTTCGAGCGTTTTTATAATCTTTTCGGATCAATTTATATCTACCAGACATAGCGTATCCAGTCATGATACGATTATTAAAATACGTGTGAAATTCTTTTGAAGTTAATGATAATTGTTTGTCAATAACTTCTGGATGTTTTAAAATATGTTCTTTAGCAGTTTCGTAGCGCCCTTTGATTATTTCAATCGTAAACGTTTTTGTAACTTGATTTGCATAAATTCTCCATTTTCCATAAATATGTTTGTCAAAATGAAATTCACCTAACAAGCTTAATTCCATTATAGTAGGTAAATCAACCAAGGGTAAATTATGTTTTTGTAAAAAACCACCAATTTGAACTAATACATCTTTTCTAATTGTAATTGTTAATGCAGGTAAACAATTTTCACAGTATAATAAATTCAATATATTTCCAACTGGTGTATTATTAAAATAGTCAGGCTTATCAATAATAGGATGAAGATTATATACTTCTTCAGTGTCTCCATTAATAGATTGAGCCTGTCCCCAAGATAAAATAACATTTTTATTGTCGTTAAATATTGCTACTTGACGTTCGAGTTTATCTACTTCCCATAAATCATCTCCTTCGAGAATCGAAATGTATTTTCCAATAGATTTTGAAAGTGCAAAGTTATAGGATTCTCCAAGTCTAAACACACCAATATTCTCTTGATTAAATAGGCGTATACGTGGATCATTTTGTATATAATCCTCGATTAATTCTTGAGTTTTATCTGTGCTTCCATCATTAACTATTATCATTTCCCAATGCTTAAACGTCTGATTTTGTACAGATTTTATGCATGCAATAATATACTTTTCGTGATTATAGGTAGGGGTGATAATGGATACAATAGGTTGCATTATTATTTACTTTTAATGCAAAGTATGGAATATGCGAACTTAGGAGCTTTATGTGTAATTAATTGTGATCCAAAAGCAAGGTATTTCCAAAAAATACGTGGTTTGAATTTAATTTGAAAGCGCTCACCTCTTAATTTTTGATATCCTCCAAATCCGAAAATTTTATAACCTCGTTCTTCCATTTCAGGAATTTCCCAGCCAGAAATGTGTTTTTGAAAAGGATTGTTATCATATGGTGTTTGAGGGACAAATCCATTTGGTGTAAAAATCACAATTTTCTTTCGAGCTAAACGTTCCATTTGAGAAATTAACCAAAAGCCTTCTTCTCTTGTTAAATGTTCTATTAAATCTAGCGCAATTACTAAATCAAAACTATTATCCGGCATTTTTTCCAAGTACGTTTTCACATCTTCTAAAACAAACTCATGATGAGTATTTTCAACTTTTGCCTTATCAATACTAGGTTGAAAAACATCTAAACCTACAGAGTGATTCATACGTGATGTCAATTGTTTCATAGCAACATTGAACCCGCAGCCAATATCCAACAAACTATCACAATCCATTGTTTCCTGAACTATAGTATTCATAAATTGCTTATAGAATGGACCTAGAATAAAACGATCGGCTTTTTGTAGAAAACTGGACATAGTGATTAATTTTATATTTTTATTTAAGCAGTTAAAAATCAACAATATTTATTAATACGTCAATCGATTAACAAGAACTCAAAAATAAGAAAAAATAAAAGAATATATATTGTAAACATAATTCTCAACTAAAATTCTCTCTATTTTATGACTTTTAAGTAGTATTGTACTCGATTGTTTTTGAATATAAAATCTATGGGAGTTTTATTCTTTTCTTTTTGGTATCCTACCAATGAAAATCCAGTTTTAGGAATTTTCATTAAAAATCATGCTATTTCTATTCATCAATCGGGAGTTCCAATTAAAGTTCTAGCGGTTGATATTAAACCTAGTAAAAGGATTTATAATATGTTTTCTGAACATAACATAGATGAAAATGGAATAGAAACTCATTACATTCATATTGAATCTCGATTTCATAAATGGATTTTTTCTACGCCATTTATTTTAAGTAAAATAATTAAATTGTACATTTCTAGATATATAGAGATTAAAGATATTAATACACTTCATTCAAATGTTCTATTTCCGTGTGGAGTAGTTGCAAATTCAATTGTTAAAAAATATAATTGGGATCATGTTCATACTGAACATTGGTCTAAAATGGATCATTTTATTAAATCACATCTCTTTGGGTATTTAGGAAAAAAAACATTGCGCGAGGTTAAAAGGATTTCCGCTGTATCTGTTTTTTTAAAAAACAAAATAATACCGTTTGTAAATGAAGAAAGTAAAATTTCAATTATTCCAAATGTAATTAATACTTCTATTTTTAATTATTGTGATCTACCTCCAAAACATAGAATAAACAATACTATTGTTTTTACAGCAATTGCAACATGGAACAGACCAAAATGTCCAATATATTTTATAAAAGCATTAAATGAAATCCAATTAAAATCAGATTTTACTATTATATTAAACATTGTTGGTGAAGGTGTTTTACTAAAAGAAATTAAAGCATTGGATTTAAATTTTGAGATTAATTACGTTGGTAAAAAAACCAGTATTGAAATTAGAGAAATATTCCAAAACACTATATATTTTCTTCATGCATCGACAATTGAGACCTTTTCGGTAGTGATAGCTGAAGCATTATGTTGTGGAATTCCTGTTGTCGCTTCGAATGTTGGTGCTATACCTGAATTAATTAATACATCCAACGGTGTTTTATCTGAAAATTCGGTTGAATCTTGGGTTGATGCGATTAATAAAGTATTAATTACAAGTTTTGATAGAAATTTAATCGCATCCGAAAGCGCTAAAAAATTCAACACAGAAAAGGTAGGAGATTTATTTGTTGAGTTTTATAATAGCTTAGAAGCTTAAAAAAGCTCACTCAAATAGTTTACAGTAATATCAATATCTTCCTTTGTTGAATAGTGTGAAAAGGAAAATCGAATTGACTGTCTATTTGTATCAGTATTTAGTGCTCTTAGAACATGAGAACCTGTGTTTGCACCAGACGTACATGCGCTACCTCCACTACAAGCAATTCCTTTTAAATCCAATGAAAATAACAACATTCCATCATTTTTGGAAGAAGGGAAACTACAATTCAAAATGGTATAAAGACTTTTATCAATGCTTGTTTCACCATTAAATAAGACACCTGGGATGTGTTCTTGGAGTAAATTCATCATGTGTTTTTTTAACTCCCACACTTTATCTATTTTTTGCTCTAAATTTTCCGTGATTAACTCAATGGCTTTTGACATTGCAACAATGCTAGCAGTATTTTCGGTACCGCTTCTCAATCCTCTTTCTTGAGAACCTCCTTGAATGAAAGCTTGAATACGATTTCGCTTGTTCACATATAGAAATCCGACTCCTTTTGGGCCGTGTAATTTGTGAGCAGAGCACGTGATAAAATCTACATCTAATTCTTTAGTATTAAATGGGATATGACCGATACTTTGAACGGTATCTGAATGAAATAAAGCTTGATATTGGTTACATAATTGACTCACCTCTTGTAAAGGTAAATAGGTTCCAATTTCATTATTGGCGTGCATTAAACTAACTAACGTTTTATGCTCTGTTTGCAATAATTCCGATAAATGTGCTAGATTGATATTCCCCTTTTTATCACATTCTACATAACTTATTTCAATATTGAAAATTTTTTGAAGGTATTCAACTGTATGTAAAACAGCATGATGCTCTATACGGGAAGTAATAATGTGTTTTACATCTAATTGCTCAACAGCACAACGTAAAGCCATATTATCCGCTTCTGTTCCACCTGAAGTGAAGGTGATTTCAGAAGGTAAACAATTAATCGATTTAGCAATTGATCTTCTTGCATTTTCAAGTAGAGCTTTAGCATTTCTACCAAATCCATGAGAAGATGAAGGGTTACCAAAATTGTTTTTTAATACATCCAACATCGTTTCTAACACCTCGGGAGCAATAGGTGTGGTTGCGGCATTATCAAGGTAGATATCCATTTTTATATTATCCTTTCGCTAAGCAAAGTTTCATACGAATAATTCTTTTGACAGCTAGGTCAACCTTTTTCTTAAAATCATTATCTGAATTATATTTTGAAAGTAAAGAACTATGAGCTTTTGAAACATTTAAAGGCATTAAAATTATATCACAACCTGCCTCTATTACTTTAATCTCAGCATCAGGCAAAGAACTAATTCCACCCATATTCATTGCATCGGTAATTACAAGTCCTTTAAACTTCATTTCCTCTCGTAATAATTTTTGAACGATAGCAGCTGAAGCTGTTGCGGGTAAACCTTTAGTATCGTATTTCTCATTATTTACAACAGCAATATGCGCTACCATAATTGATAAAAGTCCATTTTCAATTAACGGAGGGTAATTTGAAATTTCTTTTAATTCCCCATCAATCATTTGTAAAGATTTATGGGTATCTCCTGAAACTAATCCATGACCTGGGAAATGTTTTGCAGTTGCTAGAATCCCTAAATCTTGTGTAGTTTTAATAAAAGCATTTGACCATGGAATGATATTTTTTGGGTTTGCTCCAAAACCACGGTAACCAACAGTAGAATTCTTAGAAACATCTACTACAGGAGCGAAATTATAATTAATTCCAATCTCATTTAATTCATTTGAAATTGAAGTAGCACAAGTTATAACTTCTTCTTCTGTGTTGATTTCATTTGCTTTCTTAACAACAGTAGCGCCTGAAATTTTACGGTTAAATAAACTAGGTTCAGCATCTGCAGAATATAAAAAAGGCAATGATTTATGTAATGGATTTAACGAATTGTAACTTTTAACCCATGAAGAAAATTCTGTTTTAGAACCATTCAATAATATAACACCTCCAATTAAGTTTTTCTTTATTTGATCTGTAATTTCATCATTGGTTAAACCTAGTCGACCAACCGCTGGCATGATTAATTGCGAAACTTTAGTGTGGTTATCTAGCGAATTAAAAATAGAATCAACATCTTTTTGTAATAGTTCATTTGAACTTAAAAAATCCGATAAGTGATAAGAATGTTTAATTCCAGGTTGAATTACATTTTTTTTTTCAGATATATCTTCTTTTTTTACTTTGGTCACAGGCCCTTGAGCACATGCATTTAAAATTAAACAGAATAAAGAAACGCTAATTATAAATTTGTTCATGAATCGATTTATTAATATTTAACAAAGTTAAGATTACTCACTTATAGGTGTCGGATGTTTACCGGCTACTTTTAAACAAGGTTATTGACAAGATTTCAATGATTTTAGTATGTTTAAATTAACTTTTTCACTAATTTAAATAAGAAAATTATAAAATATGTATCAAAATCAACCGATTAAAGATTGGGTAATTGAAGATAGACCTAGAGAAAAAATGATTCAGAGAGGATTAGGGTCTTTGACGGATTCAGAATTGGTAGCATTATTGTTAGGAACTGGATATAAAAAAGCTTCAGCTGTTGATCTATCAAAAGAAATTCTAACAGAATTAAATAATGATTTAGATTTATTTGCGCGCCTGAGTTGTGATGATTTATGTAAATTCAAAGGTATTGGAAAAGCGAAAGCAACTTTATTGATGGCATCATTTGAATTAGGTAGAAGAAGAGATGTTTTTTCACGAAAAGATATGATTATAAATTGTTCGGAGAAATCGTATTTGTATTTCCGACCTATTTTTGGAGATTTAAACGTAGAAGAATTCCATATAGGTTTATTGAATCAGCGAAATAAATTAATTAAATCAGTCAAAATTTCTCAGGGAGGAATTAGTTCTACATCAGTTGATATAAGGCTTATATTTAAAGCGGCGCTAGATGTATATGCGACGCGAATAATATTAGTTCATAATCATCCATCAGGTAATTTATCTCCGAGCATTCAAGATGATAAACTTACCTCTAAAATAGTTGAATTAGGTAAAATGATAGAAATTAATGTAATGGATCATCTCATCATTACAAATAATGGTTACTTTAGCTATGCTGATAAAAATTTATTATAAATGAAAAAAATTATTACAATCATTGGGGCACGTCCACAAATTATCAAAGCAGCAGCTATAAGTCGTGCTATTAAAAATAATTTTTCTGATCAAATTAAAGAGATAATTGTTCATACTGGACAGCACTATGATGAAAATATGTCCTCGATATTTTTTGATGAACTCGGAATTCCTCAGCCTGATTTTAATTTACAAGTAGGTAGTGGATCTCATGGACAACAAACAGCTAGAATATTAGAAGGGGTAGAAAAATTAATTGACACTGAAAAACCAAATGGTATAATTGTATACGGGGATACAAATTCAACTGTAGCAGCAGCATTAGCAGCTGGTAAATTACATTTACCAATTTTTCACATTGAGGCAGGATTAAGAAGTTTTAATAAGGCAATGCCTGAGGAAATCAATCGAATATTATCCGATCATATTTCTACATTATTATTTTGCCCTACACAAACTGCTATTGACAACCTAAAAAAAGAAGGTTTTTCATTAGAAAACAAATTTAAAGCTTCTATCGACAATCCTCACACACATTTATGTGGAGATATTATGTTTGATAACAGTTTATATTTCTCAACTATTTCTGATCAAAAAGCATCAATATTGGAAGTTGAGAAATTAAAAAATGAGGCGTTTATTTTAGTGACAATTCATAGAAATGCGAATACTGATGAAGCGATAAGATTAAACGCTATTTTTAATGCTTTAAATTACATTCAAAAAGTCACTAATTTCACGATTGTTCTTCCTATTCATCCAAGAACAAAAAAGATGATGGAAGTTTTGTTAGATGAGCAAAATAAGAATTTAGTTTATTCAAATCCTAAATTTAAAATCATTCCTCCAGCAGGTTTTTTAGATATCATAGCGCTAGAAAAAAATGCCCAATTAATTATAACAGATAGTGGAGGCTTACAAAAAGAAGCTTACTTCTTCCAAAAACCGTGTGTAATTCTTCGTCCTGAAACAGAATGGGTAGAAATAGTACAAAATGGAAATGCTATTGTTACTGACTCTGATGAAACTCGAATTGTTGAGGCGGCGAATAAACTTCTTGTAAAAAAGGATTACACATTTCCAAATCTTTTTGGAGACGGAAAAGCTTCTGAATTTATCTTAGAAAAAATAATTGAAACACTTAAATAAATGATTGTCATTTTCGTTGAAGAGATAAGTGAGAGATTAGTCTATGTCTTTGATTTTATTTTCAAGGACCGAAAAATTGCCTATCAAATTACAAATGACCCCGTTTATTATGAAATACTTGAAGGATTCAAATTTAATTATTCAGGGAAACACTTTGA
>CANCJF010000047.1 GCA_947378245.1 Bacteroidota bacterium | reverse complement strand
TTGATTTAACAAGTATTGATTTTCAAATCAGTATATATTTAATCTTTATAATAAAGCTATAAATTTTTGAAGTAAAAAAGATCTTTTTATTTAAAAAAAAGTGGCAATAACTATTCACAGCTCTCTGCCTCAACTGGTAAATTCGGCATATGCTCTTTCGCCCACTGGTACATGCTATCAATAATTGGCAACAAAGTCGCTCCAAAATCGGTAATGGAATATTCAACCCTTGGTGGAATCTCAGGAAAAATAACGCGATTAATTACACCGTCCGCTTCTAATTCTCGCAACTGATTGGTCAGTGTTTGTTTGCTAATCTCAGGAATGGTTTTTAATAACAAACTGTAACGATTACGATCTGTACGAATGCGATGAATAATACTCGGTTTCCACTTGCCACCAATGATATTCATCGTATATCCAACCGGACAATTGCCTGGAATAAAGTTTTTATTCTTACGTACCCCTGTATTTTCCATTAGTCTAAAATTTTAGCCTACACACATAATTTAATGCTAGCTATGATTAGTAGACAAATTTAATATTTTTGAATGAATAACTTCAAAAACGAAAACTATGCAAAAAAGAACACTCGTAATTTTAACCATCGACATCGATAATTTACCAGCGAATTTCCCGGAAATCATCCAAAAAGAGAGAGAAGTAGTTGCTGCATGGAAAAAAGCAGGATATTTAGACCAACTTTTTTTACGCCAAACTAAAAATGGTGCTGTTTTAATTTTTAACGATCTTGAAACAGAAAAAGTTCTTGAATTGATGGAGACTCTCCCACTCTATGCGCTGAAAAAATCAATAGAAGTTTTTCCAATTTTGAAAGACGAAGAGATTTAAAATCTTTCTCATCGGTGTGGGTTTAAACCCACACCGATGAGAAAGATTTCCCCAACAAAAAAGGGGCATCCAACGGACACCCCTTTCAATCTTATTTTTAAAAAGGATTAATACTGAAAGTAATAATTTTTGCCTTTTTTCAAATCATGCAATGTAGATACTAATGTATCGATTTCCGCACAGGTATTGTAAAAAGCCAACGATGGTCGAACTGTACTTTCCAATCCAAACCTACGTAGGATTGGTTGTGCACAGTGGTGACCTGTTCGTACTGCAATTCCTTGCTTGTTTAAGGCCTGACCTACCTCATCATTCGTATAGCCATCTAACACAAATGACATAACACTTGTTTTGTTAGCTGCTGTACCAATTAATCGTAGTCCTGGAACATCTTTCAATAAAGAAGTCGCATAACTTAATAAAGCGTGCTCGTACTGGTAAATATTATCAATACCTAACTTCGACACATAATCCAACGCTGCACCAAGTCCTACTGCGTCAGCAATATTTCCTGTACCTGCCTCAAATTTTGTTGGTGCTGGATGATACGTTGTTTTCTCGAAAGTTACATCGTTAATCATATTTCCACCACCCTGCCAAGGTTGTGTAGCATTCAATAAATCTTCTTTACCGTATAACACACCGATTCCTGTTGGTGCGAAAATTTTGTGTCCTGAAAACACAAACCAATCGGCATTCAAATCCTGAACATCCGCACGAATGTGTGATACAGACTGTGCACCATCTAACAATACCTTCGCTCCTGCAGCATGTGCAAGTTCAATGATTTGTTTTGCTGGAGTCACTGTACCAAGTGCATTCGAAACTTGTGTGAAGGAAACTAATTTGGTTTTTGGACCCAACAATTTAGTGTACTCTTCCATAATTAATTGTCCATCGTCATCCACAGGGATTACACGAATGACCAATCCTTTTTTCTGAGCCAAATGTTGCCAAGGAACAATGTTTGCATGGTGCTCTAAATGAGAAATAACGATCTCATCGCCCGCTTGCAAATGTTGATCCCCCCAACTTTGTGCAACTAAATTGATTGCTTCCGTAGTACCGCGAACAAATACAATCTCGTTTACTGATTTTGCATTTAAAAAGTGTTGTACTTTCACCCTTGCCCCTTCATAATCATCTGTAGAACGCGCAGCTAATTCGTGTGCAGCTCTGTGGATGTTAGAATTTTCATGTTGATAGAAGTAACTAATACGGTCTATCACCTGATTAGGCTTTTGGGTTGTCGCAGCATTATCCAACCAAATCAACTGTTTACCATTCACCTGTTCTCTCAAAATTGGGAAATCAGCACGTACCACATTCAAATCAAACGGCGGTTTAAAAATACTGGATAAACCATGTGTATTTTTATTCCCTTGATCAAAAGATGGGTTACCGAAAATTCCCGCATTGTTCGCTACTTCTGATAAGAAATAATACAAAGGAGATGAGCTATTTGCTCCACCAATTGTACTAAACTGACTAGAAGGAACCGAAGTTGGAAGTGCATTCAATATGGCAGAAAGTTCACTTTCATACGTACGGTCAATTCCAATTCCATCATGCGAAGGAACTCCAAAAGAGTTTAAGGGCTGAATATTAGACGTATTTCCAAATGGATTTTGTGGGTCATAGCTACCTTGCTTCCCACTTCCTGCAACAGATACAGGAATTTGTCCATTGTAAAAATTAGCATCTGGTAAACTTGTTTGTGGATTATCCAATGAAAACGTTGAATTTGTTTCATTGATCGTTGGTTGTTTCCCACTACCAGCAACAGATTCTGGAATCTGCCCATTGTAAAAATGAGGATCTGGTAAACTCGTTTGCGGATCATCAATCGAAAAATCATTTTGATGGTCTGTCAACGATGGAGAAATTCCACTACCCGCTACAGATGCCGGAGCAACCGAAGAGGACAACAAATTATCGTCTGTAAGGTTCGTTTTCAATTTATCTACATTAGCATGGTAATCACGATCATTTGCAAATGACTGCGTGTTTGCCGTTTGATTTGGAGCAGCTTTGAACAATTGATTTGCCAATGCTTGTATGTCCATTTCACTCGGAAACTGATTTGCTTGTAAATTATCTAATTCCATACGTTTTGAATTATTCAGACTGAAGTCTATTTGTAATTATATTCGTGGTAGTTTGTAATATCTACATCTTCCAATACTGCGATAGCATCATCTACTAATACAGCAACAGAACAATACAATGAAACCAAGTAAGAAGCAATCGCTTTGTCGTTAATCCCCATGAAACGTACGGATAATCCTGGAGTTTGTTCACCTGGTAAATTTGGTTGGTATAAACCTACAACACCTTGTCTGCTTTCTCCTGTACGCATCAAAATAATTTTTGACTTTCCGTTTTCAATTGGTAATTTATCACAAGGAATTAAAGGAATACCTCTCCAAGTAATGAATTGAGAACCAAATAAAGAAACTGTCGGAGGTGGAACTCCTCTACGTGTACATTCTCTTCCAAATGCAGCTAATGCTAATGGGTGTAACAAGAAAAATCCTGGTTCTTTCCACACTTTTGTCAATAACTCATCTAAATCATCTGGAGTTGGTGCACCTGTTCTTGTTTTAATCACTTGTGAAGGAGCAACACTGTTTAATAAACCGTACTCTTTATTGTTGATTAATTCACTCTCTTGACGCTCTTTGATTGTTTCAATCGCTAAACGTAATTGCTCACTGATTTGGTTGTATGGTTTACTATACAAATCAGATACACGTGTGTGAACATCTACCAATGTGTTTACAGCACTTAAGTTGTACTCACGTGGGTTTTCAATGTAGTCAACGAAAGTATGTGGTAATACTTTTTCATCTCTTGAAGAACAATCTACTTGTGCAGTTGATCCTTCTTTTACCTTATTTAAACGGTAAACACCTGATTCAACAGGGATCCAGTTCATTAAATGTGTCAACCATCTTGGTGTGATGCTCGCCATTTGAGGAACCGTTCTCGTAGCAATCGCTAACTGCCTTGCAGCTACGTCGCCTAACGCAGTTTGATTCTTTAATTCAGCCATAATTATTAATTTAAGTGTAACAAATATATATACTAAAATTTGATTAAAACTCCCTCAAAATGAGAAAATTAATCTACTAAAGTCCTACTGATTAAATGTACTAATCAGCTTATCAAATAGATAGAAAAAAATTTATTTTATGAGTTTTGACAAACGGTCTTCACGTTCTACCAAATCAGAGAGACTTGTTTTCGCTAAAATCTCTACGGTTGCTTCGCGTACTTCCAACATCACATCATGTAAAGCACATTGCTCCTCGCCATCACACTCCTCACATGATTCGTAAAAATTCAAACTCACACAGGGCAACAAAGCTATCGGTCCACCAGATAATCGAATTACCTGACTTAAATATATTTCAGAAGGTTCTTTTGCTAAGTAATAGCCACCTGCAGCTCCCATCTTACTATGAACCAAACCATTGTTACGCAACTCCACCAAGATGGATTCTAAAAACTTTTTAGGTATTCGCTCTTGTTCCGCAATCTGTGCGATACGCAATGGTACCTCATTCCCATGATTTTTTGCTAATCCAACTAAAGCCTTGATCGCGTATTTTGATTTCTTTGATAACATGTTTGATGACCTATTTCATTCTTTTTACTAAAGCATTCATTTTTAAAAAGAAGAGTGCCTCGCTCTAACCGCTAGAAAATCATAACAATCTCGGCGAGGCCTTCTCTAAATAAACCCTACTGCAAATATATACTAATTTAGTATGATATGAAATATTTTTTTAATTTTTTTATAATTAATTTAAAATCAAATAATTAAAATTATAATTTAACACAAAACAAGAAACAAAAATAGGTAATACGGTTGATAAAATACCATTTTAGTAGAATATAAATCCGTTTTTATCAAATTTTAAATATTCTTTCAAAAATTCTTACAGAATAATTAATTAATATATAAACATTTTATCGGTTTGGATTTTTTCATTTTTTGATGATTTATTGATTTGGATTTTTGTATTTTTACATCAATTATTGGTTTGGATTTTTTCATTTTTACAAAAAAAGAAGTAAATGTATATTCATCGTGAGATAGATAAGGAGTTAATCAACTGGAAAAATTCAGTTATACGAAAACCTTTGTTATTGAGAGGAGCAAGGCAGGTAGGAAAATCATCTGCTATCCGAAACTTAGGGAAATCATTCACCCATTTTATTGAAATTAATTTTGATGAAAAGAAACAATGGACTAATCTATTTGAATCAACACAAAATTTGGATGAACTTTTAGAACAAATATCCATTATAGAAAATACTCCAATCATTGAAAATGAAACGCTTCTTTTTTTGGACGAGATACAAACATCGCTCCCTGCCATCAATTTGTTACGCTATTTCTACGAACGAAAACCTAACCTACACGTAGTAGCTGCTGGTTCTTTATTAGAATTTGCTCTCAAAGACCTACCCTCTTTTGGTGTAGGACGAGTTCGTTCCTTGTTTCTGTACCCCATTTCATTCAATGAATTTCTTTTAGCGCACAACGAAGAACGTTTACTAGAAAAAACGAAAGAAGCTAGTGCTTTTTTACCCCTTCCTGAATTATTACATCAAAAATTAATTTCATACTACAAAAAGTTCTTAATTATTGGCGGTATGCCAGAAGCTGTAAAATCGTATGTAATACATAAAGATTTACTGGAAGTACAGCGTATTTTAGACGATTTAATCATTTCCTTACAGGCTGATTTTACGAAATATAAAAAAAGAATTGAACCTATTAAAATCGCAGAAGTATTCTCTAATGTAGTGCTACAACAAGGAGAAAAATTCACTTACACCTACCCAAATGCTACGTTGAACAATCAACAAATAAAAGAAATTCTACAACTCTTAGAAATGGCTGGTTTAGTGCATTTTGTAACTCATACCGCTGCAAATGGAATCCCCTTGGGAGCGGAAATAAATCCTAAAAAGAGAAAGATTATTTTATTCGATACAGGGATATATCAACGTATCTTAAAACTAGATATTAGCCAACTGTTAACACTTGACAATCTTTCTGTCATTAACAAAGGTAATATCGCTGAACTTTCTGTCGGGTTGGAATTAATCAAAAATCAATCACCTTACGAAAAAACAAACCTCTATTACTGGCAAAGAGAATCCAAAAACAGTCAAGCGGAAATTGATTATGTCATTCAAAAAGGAGAAACCATCCTTCCAATTGAAGTAAAAGCAGGAACGAAAGGTGCAATGCAAAGTATGTTTCTATTTTTAGAAGAAAAAAACAAACAAAAAGGGATTCGAATTTCACTTGAAAACTTCGGAACGATGGATAAGATAGATATCTATCCGCTCTATGGGGTATGGAATTTGATGAAATAAAAATGGGTTACGAAATCTCATAACCCATAATTTAAATTTTTTCTAGTCAGACTGAGCGGAGTCGAATGTCAGACTGAGCAGAATCTCTCCTAAACAATGAAGAAAAATCAATCTTTGAGGCACCTAACAGACCATCCCTTTTCTTGTATGCATAGTTACCTCGATTCTTATTTCAATTTTTAGACAAAAAAATACAAAAACAAATGAAATTTTAGTAGTTTTTATTTCTTTTCACATCAATAAAACAGTATATTTGATATACAAAATGTATAATACAAAATGTATAATACAGAACGTATAATGAATTCAACGAATATGCAACTAGAAATAGAAAAAAATCCTTTTATAATCAATACTTATCAAGGAAAAGAGTATTTCTGTGATCGTGAACACAATTTAGAATCACTCATAAATAATATCAAAAGTGAGTTAAACACAACCCTTATCTCTATCAGAAGAATTGGAAAAACAGGATTAATTAAGCATTTATTTGAACATTTGGAAGATAATTTTCAATATAAATGTCTGTTCGTAGATTTATTTGCTACTCAAAATCTAAATGATTTCGCGAATCAACTAGCCAATGAAATATCGAAAAAATTTACCAATAAAGAATCCATAGGAAAGCGATTTTTTAATAACATAAAACAATTGCGTCCACTGATTCAATTTGACGCTTTAACAGGAGAACCATCCATTTCTTTTGACGCTTTAAAACAAAATGAGATTCCAAAAACGATACAACAATTACTTCTGTTTTTAGAAAACCAAAACATTCCCATCATCATTGCTTTTGATGAATTTCAACAAATCAATGAATACCCAGAAACGAATACAGAAGCCATATTGAGAACTATTATTCAAGAGGTAAAAAACCTCCGTTTTATTTTTAGTGGTAGTAAAAAGCACATACTTACAGAAATTTTCGGAAACAGTAAGCGGCCTTTTTATGCGAGTACCCAAGTAGAATACTTAGATTTTATCCCATCAGATAAATACAAAGAATTTATCAAAAAACATTTTAACAACAACAACAAAACCATACAAGACGAAGACATCGATTTCATTTTAAATTGGACAAACAACCATACCTACTTCGTACAAATGGTGTGCAACAAGCTCTATGCATCAGGGAAACGAAAAATAAAACTAACAGACATTCAGCAAACGTGTTATAAAATCTTAAAAGACCAAGAAGTCTTTTTCTATCAATACCGAAATCTATTATCTAGCCAACAATGGAATGTACTAAAAGCTATCTCGAAAGAAGAAAAAGTTTATCAACTCACTGGAAAAGAATTCTTAACAAAATACAAATTTTCAAATGCATCTGCTGTAAAACGTTGTGTTGACTCTTTACTAGAAAAAGAAATGATTTACCAAGAATCCGATATAAACGGAACATTCCTAAGAACTTACGATGTCTTTTTACAAAAATGGATGCTGCTAAAATAAAAATGGGTTACGAAAACTCATAACCCATTTTTTATATTTTTCTAGTCCGACTGAGCGGAGTCGAACGTCAGACTGAGCAGAGTTTACCCCGAAGAATTGAAGGGAAGTCAATCCCTCAAACACCTAACAGATACCCCATTCTCCTTAATGAAGTGGAAGATGCTTATTCCACCACTGCCGTATCCCAGGCTGCGGCACCAAGCAGAATTTGTTAATCCCTCCGTAGAACTCCACCAATAACCTTGGCTGCCAATAACTTCGTCATAACCATCGTTGAGGCGTGTCCCGCCCGGAAGCGCCGAAAATAAGGACGTATTCGTAGCATCTGTGTTCAGGATATTCCAGCTTGTTGTACCTACTTCTTTCATTTTTCCTCCAGATACACTTTCACCACCCAAATAGTCCGTTAAAACCGTCCATTCAGCATTTGTGGGTACGTGCCATCCTGTAGGACAAACATTCTTATTGCCATTGCTTGTTTTACTCACTGCATACCAATTGTATAATTTTCCGTACTTAGCATCGTTAGCAGCATCGTTGTTGTAATATGCCCAAGCACCCGTTGTTAAATTTGGCCATAGGGTTTTATCTGTAATGTTTGGTATGACAGTACCATCATTGTATTTTGCAGTTTTTAAGTTTTCTGCCATCCAAGTTTGAGTACCAATGGTTACTGTTTTGTAAGTGTTACCATCTATATCTGTGATATTGGGACCGTAACCACTTGTAGGATTTTGTGAAACATCTTCAACTTTAACACTTATCAAACAAGACTTCCCTCCTAAAGTAATCGCAAAATTAGCAGTATCAGAAGAAGTTGGTGTACCTGAAATAGTATAAACTAAAGTTCCTTCACCATTCGCTAAAGTTCCTGCTTGAAGTGTTGCTGTTAAACCAATCACACCAGTCGATGTATGCGAGTTCATTGGATAGATTTTTCCATTACCACCTGTATATGTAATCGTTGCAGTAACATTAGAGGCTACTTTATCTTTTGTTAGAGTACCAACAATTTTTACTCCCGCACAATCGAATCCTGAAATGGAAACATCATTCGATGTTTTTGTTGTGTCAGTTGTATTGTTGCTCGAAGTATTCGGAGTAGTTGTTTCCTTTTTACAAGAAAACAAAGCGCTTGTTAACACAAATGCGATAAACAATTTTTTCATTTTTTTCATTTTAAAAGCACGCAAAAGCACGTAAAACAAATTATTCAAAAAATAGTTATAAATGACTATTTTTCAATTCAAAAAAAGACATAATAAATTAATACGCTATTGAAAAACAAAAAATATAAATTTGTATTAATTATCTGTTCTTCATAAATCTTCATTATAATGTCCTATCCTAACTGGAACTCCATAGACTCCCGCCCTATCCCTTCTTGGTTTCAACAAGCAAAATTTGGCATCTTTATACATTGGGGAGTCTATTCAGTTCCGGCTTGGAGAAAACTAGAAAGCGAACGTTATGCTTCCTACGCTGAATGGTATTACGCACGCGTAATGTTTAACGAAGAAAATGGAGGAAAAGCTTTTCACGAAAAGAATTATGGAGCCGATTTTGAATACCGCGACTTTGCTCCACTGTTCAAAGCGGAATTGTTTGATGCGACATTCTTCGCCGACCTCATCGCGCAATCAGGAGCTAAATATGCAGTATTAACGAGTAAACACCACGATGGATATTGCCTTTGGCCTGCTTCTAATAAATACAAACTAAACTGGAATTCGGTTGATATTGGTCCCAAAAGAGATTTAGTAGGTGAACTAACTACAGCCATTAAAAACAACGGACTCAAAATGGGATTGTATTATTCCATGATTGAATGGGAAAGCACACTAACACATCGAACAGAAAGTGGTTATTTCTTACCAGATGCACTAATTCAGAAATACCAAATTCCTGCCGAGACCTATGCAAACGAAGTATTAATCTCGGAACTCAAAGAACTGGTTAACTGTTATGAGCCTTCTTTAATTTTCTCAGATGGCGGCGAATGGGATTTAGACGAAAACTACGCACAAACCAAAGAATTTTTGAGTTGGCTGTACGAAGAATCACCAGTAAAAAATGAAATCGTTGTTAATGACCGTTTTCACAAAGGGATGCCAGGTGTTCATGGCGACTATTATTCCAGTGAATACAACGATGCAGAACATGTGCAAAACGACCATCCTTGGGAAGAAAGTCGAGGTATCGGTGATTCCTATGGATTCAACCGAGCAGAAAATTGGAACCATTACAACACTAGCAAAGACCTCATCTTAGAATTAGTTGACATCGTTAGTCGCGGTGGAAATTTACTTTTAAATATCGGTCCAGCTGCCGATGGAACCATTCCGGTGGTGATGCAGGAACGATTAATCGAAATTGGTCAATGGTTAAACGTAAATGGCGAAGGAATTTACAACACGCGTACCAATACACTCAAACAACTTACCTCTGAAGAACAACAGCTTTATTTTACAAAAAATGAAAAAAGTCTGTTTGTGTTTTTCACGAAATGGAATGAACGTATTTCGTTTAAATATACTTTACAAAAACCTATACATATCGAATTCATCGGCACCAACCTATCGCTACCCTGGAAATTAGAAAACAATCAACTTACAATAGACATCCCACGACTAACAATTGACGAACTTCCGTGTTTACATGTGTGGGGAGTGAGAATAAATATTACAGATTAGAAGATTGCAGATCCATTTGTCCAACTGAGCGAATGCGATAGTCAGACTGAGCGAAGACGATAGTCAGACTGAGCGGAGTCGAATGTCAGACTGAGCGGAGTCGAAGTCCAATTAATTATTATTTTTACCTCCATGACAACCTTCTCCGAAAAACAAAAAATGAAAGGTCTTTGGATTGCTATTATACCTTCTGCATTCATCCCATGTTATATGGCCTATAAAGATCATCAAACAATATTTCACGACCTGAACAGCGCACTCCCCTTCATCGGAGTAGTATCCCTAATAATTTTTGTAATTTTTCTATTCTTAAAAATGGAAATCACAACAATCATCACCGAAGAATACATCCAAGTGCAGTACTTTCCGTTCAACCTAAAACCAAAAACTATTTATTGGAATGAACTAGCTTCTTTTGAAACGCGTACAGCCGATTGTCTCAAAGAATACTGGGGATGGGGCTACAAAGGAACAAAAAAGAACCGCTCTTATACTGCGTATGGCGACTACGGATTACAACTAACATTCACTAATGGAAATCGTTTGTTTATTGGTTCGCAGAAGAAAGAAGAGTTGGAAAGTGCGATTGAAAGTTTGAAAGGAAAAATTGAATAAACTTATTTATTAAAATACGCTGTAAAAAATTGATTTATCCCTTCCTTTTTAATTCCTAAAACCATTTCCAAGGCTTGATAAAATCCTGTATCATTATCTTCAAAGGTCATTAATCGTTTAACCGCTTCTGCACCTCCCTTTTCATAAGCCAATTTAACAAATAATCCTCCAATGACATATTGAAACCCAGAAATGTCATCGATATTTCGCTTAGAAAGTAAATCCGAATAATCTTCCATTGGATGTGCTAAATAGTAATTTTTGAAATTATTCAAATGCCAATCTAAGGACTTACCTCTTGATTCTCCAAAATAGGTTGCAAACCCTTCGATAAACCAAGTATGCGCTTTTGGCCAAGTTGGATTAATCAATAAATGGATTAATTCATGTGGAAAATATTCTCCATTTCCACAGGCATAAACGTAATTGTATTGAACAAAAGCATGACCAAACGGTTTTTCATCCCCTATATCTTGAAAATTAAAATCGTACCCTAATAATCGATATAATTCAGAACGATTATTCGTAAAAATAAACGTTGGATAATTAAGCTTTAAATTAAACTCTTTTTCTACAAAAGCTATTTTTCTCGTTTGTTCTTTTGCAAGCGACTTATTAAACGCGTGATATTTTGGAAAGACATAACGAATATTTTCAAAGCTCTTTTCTTGCATCATCAATTTTTGATTGATTGGAAATGGATTATAAATCTTTAATAAACCTGATTCTTTTTCAATAGAAGCATAAACATGGAATAAAAAAGGTGTTGTAGATACACTGTCATTCACCTTAAACCTTAGCATAGATGTAATTTTATAAAGGGTATCTTTTTTCGTAATACTTAACACTGTCGTACCTTGATTTAAAGTCTTAATGATTTTACGATCACCAAAATAATCCAAATCTTTTAACTGAAAATAAGTGCTATCACTGTATTGTTTAACCTCTTTAGAATTCCAATACTGAGATCCTTTTTTATCGTCTTTACTTTTCAAAAAATTCAACCATAACTGAAGAGGTTCGTTTATGTTAAACAACTCTAAATCTTGCATTAACATGGGATCTACCTGTATGTTTTGAGCAATAATATCGATGGTACTAAAACATAATAAAAGCAATACTGCCACTATTTTTAATAACTTCATTTCCGATTAGTTTATTTCGAACTTAAATTTAGAAATTTATTAATACAAAAATCCAAACAACCACAAGGGTATCCGATTCCCCGCCCCTCCTTCTATCCCATCTATCGCTAAATACGCATTCGGTACTCCTTGGATTTGTTTACTCGTCTTAGAAATACCTCCTACCTCAAACACATATTGACTATCGACCATAAAATCTCCATATTTTGGAGCCGTAACTTGATGTCTCACCTGTAATTGATTGAAGAAAAAGGTTTCACGCAAATTCCCTACATTCGGACTTTCATGCGCAAACATGTACGCTAAATTGGTGTTTTGCAAATAAATTTTTTCTGGTTTTTGCAACATACTAATCCCTTCCGTGGAAGTGTGTAACAACGACAATAATTGCGCTTTATCTAATATATCCAACAATTTCAAAATAGTATTTCGCGTCACCCCCATTTTTTCAGCCAATTTACTGATGTTTGGAATAAAGGGTACCGATTGACTAATCATATACAACAACTTCTTCATTACTCGTACTGTTGAATAATTCAATTCCTCAAAGGGTGTAATATCGGAATCAATCACCAAATTCGTTGTTTCTTGTAATTTCTGATGATACACGCGTTTACCCTCCCTATAAAATGGATAATACCCGTAACTTAAATAATTCTTAAATGAAGATTTAAAATCAAAATGATCGAGGTAATCCGAAGAAATAGTAGCGTGTTGTTGTATAATTTGATCCAACGTTAGAACTGGTAAATCTACTTTTTCCTCCAACAATAAAAACTCTCGAAACGACAATCCTACTAAGGGATAAACCACCGCCCTTCTGGATAAATCCTCATGTCCTTTGGAAATTTCTAAGATCGACGAACCGGTAACGATAAACTTACTATCCGTAAAATCATCATACACGTTTTTTAATTCTTTTGACCAATGTACATAGCGATGAATTTCATCCAAATAAAAGGAACGATATCCCAAATCATATAACGCACCAACAACTTCAATCAGTCTTTTTTCCTCAAAATAGTAATCATCTAAACTCAAATAGATTGACTTAGAAGGATCTTTTTTTAGTTGCTGCAACAATAGGGTTGTTTTTCCTACACCTCGATGTCCCAACAATAAAATTAAACGTTGATTCCAATCAACCTCAGGTAATAAATAACGTGTAAAAGCTTCCGTCACTTCATTACGCTTTTTTTCTGACTTCGATATAAAACGATCCATATTGAACTATTTGATAAACAAAAATACAAAATGATTTTTAAATAAAAAATTAACTAAAATTGTTTTCTACAAAAAACAATTTTAACTTTTGCATTGTATAAAATACAGATGTTAACTATTTAAAAATAGGACCAATATTGAAAACCTTATGAAGTAAAATAAATCCGATTTTTCTCCATATTTTTACCTAAACCTATTCATAATTGTAGCATGGAAACCAAATCCTTCACACAACACGGAAAACTGATGTACCTTATCTTTGTTCCATTAATCATCACCAACCTTTATTTATTCGCAAAGGCCTCCGCTAATTTCGGCGGACAAACAAAATATTATGCCATTTTATGTCTATTATTTCTGCTTTGTCTTGCTTGCTTTAACAAAATCACGATTACCATCACCAAACAAACGCTTTCTTTCTCCATGGGTATTGGACTCATCAAAAAGACATATCCAATTTCAAACATCAAAAGTTGCACTCCAATAAAAAACAGCATCATCAACGGTTGGGGAATTCGACTCATCCAAGGAGGTTGGTTATATAATGTATCCGGATTTCACGCCATCGAAGTCCAATTCAAAAATGAAACGAAAATCATTCGTATTGGAACCGACAAACCTTACGAAGTAGCGGAAGAAGTAAATAAATATGTGAAGTAATTACAACTTTTTATATCTATTCTTTATCAATGGATAAAACTTAAAGCCCATCAAGTAAATCCATACAGTAATAAAAATGGTTCCGAACAAATAGGCAAAAAGACTGAATGTAACAGAATAGTTGGAAAATTCAGACTTCAAAATATAATCGGAAGGATTATACTTATCATATATAACAGCATCTATTTTAATATATTGGGTAATCGCTTCAAGGGAAGGAATTTGGTAAGCCCATATGTTTTTTATATTATCAAAAACATATTTCCCTTCCTTGGTTCTATAATAAACAGAAGCCATCTTGTTTTCTAAAAAACTAGTAGACGGCAAACTTTTCATATATAAATCGGTAAATGATCCATTTTTACAAAAATTTTTATTCTGTATATAGTTAGATATGAAAAAGTAAAAATTTAAACTACCTGAAATTAACAGGCTAATTAGAAACAAGCGTTTATCAAATGTGATTGGTTTTAATTCTCTTGTACTCATTGTTATCAACTTAAAATCTTCGGAATTCTTAATCCTTTCGAACTAACAATAAGATAATTAGTCTTCTTTCCTGTATCCTCGGTAACTAGCATTTTTTTTAACACCAAATCTTGTAAGTCACGTAATGCTGTATCTGTAGAACATTTTGTAAGTTTAGCATAAACCGATGTCCTTAAAAAACCAACCTCTTTGTCGTAATTATCATACAAATAATTTAAAACCAATCGCTGACGCTCATTGATACGTTTTGACTTGTGCTCATCCCAAAAATGCGCCTTATCTAAAATCACCTCTAAATTTTGTTCACTTGCTAAAAGTGCCCTTTCGAAACATTTTAAAAACCATTCTAAGTAATGAGTAATATCTTGCGTACCTTTTTGTGTCTGTTCAATTATTTCATTATAACGTTTATGTTCTTTGAAAATTTGATTAGACAAACTATAAAACCGTATTTTACTATGGTCACTCTTAGCCAAAACCATATCCAAAATAGCTCTTGCAATTCGTCCATTTCCATCGTCAAATGGATGAATGGTTACAAACCAAAAGTGTGCTATCATTGACTTTACAACTAAATCTAAACTAGAATCACTATTTAGCCAATACAAAAAATAGTTCATTTCATCGGGAACTCGATCAGCTGATGGTGCTTCAAAATGAATTTTTTCTTTACCGAAATTTCCAGAAACAACCTTCATTCCTCCAGAACGATATTTGGCAACATCTATTTGCTGTAAACCACTAAAGCCCGATTGAAAAAGTGAATTATGCCATCCAAGTAAACGGTCTTTCGTAAGAACTAAATCAAAATTTTGTGTAGCGTCCAAGATAACATCTACGATGCCATCTATGTTACGAGGTATATTTACAAATTCAGCATTTTCAATTCCCAACTTACGTGCTATGGATGAACGTACTAGTTCGGAATTCAAAAACTCACCTTCAATTCTTGATGTATCTATTACATCTAAAATGAGTGATTCCAACGTTGCACTTTCGATAAAATCAAATCCAAAGCCCTCCATTCTTCCCAATAAACGTCCTTGCAAATATCTTACAGAAGATAGGATAGGTGATAATCTATTATTATCCCAATAAAAACTTGTCCAATTTTCTAGTTCATGTATATACATAATTATCACCGCAAGATATGCGGTAAAAATACAAATTATTCACCGCAAAAAAAAGATAAATCGACTTGATTAGTGCTAATATCTAAGAAACAAGTCTCATCTTACTTCACTCGTCGCACGTCACTCAAAACTTAAAACTAAACTCCTTCTCCTCCCATTCTCCTTCAAACAAATGCGGATAATACTTCTTCATCTCATCCTTCATCAATTCCAACGGGACATCTGCAAACACACCATAATCATACACATATTCCATAAACTGAGTATCTCCAGCATACGCCTGAAACAACGAATCATGCGCTCCATCCCATTCCAACGGAGGAACACCAGTCATACGACAAATCTTACGATCAAACGAAGGTGTACATTTCACCCAACGATGTTCGATGTACAATTCCACATACCCATGAAAAACAATTTCCGGACGTCGCAAGTACTGAGTGAGTTTCTCTACTCCAATATGATTGACAACAATAGCATATCCTAAACGTGCAGGAATCACTAAACGACGTGCACACGCGCATAAGACAATCGCTTTCTCCACACACCATGCTCGCTTTTTTGTAAGGATGTGACTTCCCTGCAAAGCTTCTTGTGTCAAATGTAAATGATAGGGGTCGTACAAAAAGGCATCGCGTACTTTTTCATACAAGGAAATTGCTGTTTGCTTCTGAGTTTCTTGAATTTCAAAATCCTGCAAGAAAACAGCAAAGTTTTCATGCGAAAAATTTAAAAAGGAAGTTTCTTGAAGAAACGCTTCCATCCTATCTTTGAAGACCCGCGAGTTTTGTAACTCCAGAAAGATTTAAAACCGTCAATTTACGTGTAGCAATATCAATCAATCCATCTTCCTTAAACTCTTTCAATAAACGAATTAATGTTTCAGTAGCTGTCCCAACAAAGTTAGCCATATCTTCACGTGACATATTGATTGGATCTTCACCATACACTTCTTTCAAAATCAATAAAATAAACGCCAAACGTTCTCGTACTGATTTTTGAGCCATATTAGTGATAAATTCTGCGCGCTCTCCTAATTCTTTGGAAAACTCTTTGAATAACTCATTTCTGAATGCAGCATTCGTATCAATGATACTTAAAAAACTATCTCTATGAATAAAACAAATATTAGCATCCTCTAAAGTGGTTGCACTTACTTTATATGGCTCTCCACTAAAAATAGAACGAAAACCAAGTATCTCACCATCTCCAGCAATTTGAATAATCTGTTCTTTACCCTCGTCACCTAAAGCAAAAACTTTCACCTTCCCTTTATTAATGCAATAAACACCACGAGGAACACTTCCTTCTAAAAATAAACCCTGATTTTTTTTGTAGTGATTACAAGATTTGAACTCATTTAAATCACTTACCTGGTCGCCAGTTAAACCTGAAAACAACGATTTGCTTCGTGACCCACAATTCTCGCAGGACACGTGTTTATGAGAATGATCAATCATACGTAAATAGTTAGTTCCTCAAATTTAGGGAAAAGCATGTGATAATAAAATTAAATTTTAAAAGAAAAGTTTATTCTAAGTATCAATACTTATAAATCTATCAGTTGAGTACTCTCTTCTACGAATTCAGGAGTAATTTCTTCTGTGAATGGTATCCTAAAATAAGATAAATTAGGGTAGATCTTTTTAATTATTCCTTCGGTTGATTGATGTTCGTCTCCAACAAAAACTACAGCCAAAACAGAAATAGCTCTCGCTTTCAATATCTCTAAAGACATCAAAGTATGATTGATACTCCCTAAATAATGACGAGAAACCAAAACAACCGGTAATTTCCACTGTTGAATTACATCCACATAAACTAAGCCATCATGATTCAAAGGAACCAACAAACCTCCAGCACCTTCAATGAGTAAATCCTCTTCATTGGGCAGTACAAAATCCGTTGAATGAATACTAATTCCATCTAAATCCGCTGCATAATGAGGTGAAGCAGAGGTATTTAATCGATAAATTCCTGGTATTATTTTTTTACAAGACGGAGCTAAACGTAAGACTTTATGACTGTCCGAATGATCTAATTCACCAGCCTGCACCGGTTTCCAATAGGCACACTTTAATTTCTCTACTAATATGGAAGAAACAACCGTTTTACCAACATCTGTCCCTATACCAACAACAACTAACTGCATTAACCTCCTTTGCGTATAACTCCGTAACCGTCTTTCTTAAGTAATTCAATGATTTTATCCCTAAAATTACCTTGGATAATGACTTCTCCATCTTTCACAGAACCTCCAACACCACATTTCGATTTCAATATTTTCCCTAACTCTTTTAAATCCTCTTCTAACCCCATAAAGCCTTCGATTAAAGTAACCTCTTTTCCTGCTCGCTGTTTTTTATCGATAGAAACATACAATTTCTGCTGATTCTTAGGAAGGGTATCTTGCACATCCTCTTCCTCTTCCTGGTAAGAAAAACTTGGATTGGTAGAATATACGACGTTAATGCGTTCTTTTTTACTTTTAGCCATGGGAAAATAGTTTAAAGAATAAATGTTACATCTTTGGACACTTCTTGCAATGAACGCCTTTTTTCTTGTACTTTTTACAGCAATCTTTCTTGCTAGAGCATGCACAATTCATGCAATTCTGAATCGACTGTACAAGCTGTAGTGTATGGTTTTCTTTTAGTTGCATCCTTATTTAGAATAATTCTAAACAAATATAAAGAAAGATTTTAAATCAACAAATGATTTTAGTCATAAAAAGAAAAAGAATAGAGAAATAAATAATACTAATTTATACAAATAACTGCTAACAGATATTTAACATTTAACTCATAATT
>CANCJF010000046.1 GCA_947378245.1 Bacteroidota bacterium | reverse complement strand
TACGTCTGGTTTGTTAAATGACGAAGGATCATTTTCATCATATAATTTATTGGAATTAATATTGCTTAATTGTGGGAAATATTTATAATAACCTTCTAAATTTAAACTGAAATATTTACCTAAATCAATCTCAGTTCCTAAAATCGCGTGCCAAGAATATTGTATAGCACTCTTTACATCTGTAATTGTTCCATTTTCATGTGTTAAGGTTGCTTGAAAATTTGTTGGAGCAGATAATAATCCATTAAACAAATTTACAACGTCCTTGTCTGAAGAGGTTGAAGTGAAATTTTGAGAGTATTTCCCCCCTGAAAATTTAAATCTTAATTTATCAAACGCATTCCATTTAATTCCTAATCGAGGTTCAGGTGATATAACTCCTCTGGAAATATACCCCTGTGTTCTGAGCCCTGGTTGAAATACCCATTTGCCTTTAATTACTTTGTAATTAACATATGAACTAACTTCAAAAGTAGTGTTTTCATCACTTATTTTTGTGGATAATTCATTATATGTAGTGTAACTAGTGTTGAATGCGTTGATACAGACTCCAAAATCTAATTGTCCTTCATTTTTCTTAAAATAAGTAAAATCAAAACCCAGTTCGGTACCTCCAATTGAACTCGTACGATCAGGCATGTTTTGTTCTTTGAATCCTAAGCTATAACTTGACGTGTTTACGTGACCTCGAATTAATGCTGCGGAACTGCTTGGAACAACAATGAAATTGATTCCTCCTCCTTTTTGACTGAAGTTGATATCGGCTAAATCTGTGTAAGTGACTTTATCATTATTGTTAAACCCAAAAAAACTAAACTTTGAACCTCCACCAGCATTTAAAGTGATTTTCCCGTAATAATCACCAAAATTATAAGGTAATCCATTTCCGTTATTGATTCCTGGATATAGACTCTTGGATGTGTAATCCAACAAAGATTGTTTGGCCGAAAAAACATAAGATCCATTTGAAGATCCGTCCTCCTTTGGTTTTCCCATTGGTCCTTCTAACACTACTTTACCCATAAAAGGACTAATAGACACTTTGCCACCAAAGGTTTTACGGTTCCCATCTCTGTAAGAAATATCCATAATTGATGATATTCTCCCCCCATAACGCGCATCAAAACCTCCGGTATAAACATCTACGTTTTTTACTAATTCTGTTTCAAAAATAGAGAAGAAACCGATGGAATGGAAAGGATTATAAATTGTAATTCCATCTAATAATACTTTGTTTTGGATAGGTGTTCCTCCACGTACATAAATTTGTCCTCCTTGATCACCTGTTGTGACAACACCAGGAGTTACACTAAATGCCCCTACAATATCATTTTCTCCACCAATACTAGGAATGCGTTCTAATCCTTTTTTATCTAATTTTATATGCGACATATTTACCTCCGTAGTTTTCTTTTTAGCCTCTACGTTAACACGAGCAATTCCTAATTCTTTTGTACTAATTGCTTTTACTAATTCATATTTTTTTTGTAGAATTGGAGTTTCAGGAGTCAATATTATACTATCATTCAAAGTTTCATAGAGCGTACTTTCAATAATAACTGAGTATTTTCCTAAACTCAATTTGGGAATTGAGAAAAAACCATTAACATCTGTTACAGCAGCTGAAAATTCATTAGTTGAAGAATAGATTTTAATTTTTTGAAAAGGAATAATCTCACCGGATGATTTCTCATGAATAAAACCTCTGAAAATAGATTCTTGACTCAACGTTTTCAATGAAATAAAAGTAGAGAAAAGAAGTAGTGTTATTAAAATGTTTTTCATTTGTTTAATTTTTCAAGTTCTTTTGCTTTATTCCAAAATACATCCATTTCAGTTAAATTCATTTCACTGATATTTTCGTCTGATTCTTGCATTAAGGTTTCCATGGTTTGAAAACGTGATTTAAATTTTTGATTGGTCTTATCTAAGGCATTTTCTGGATTTACACCAATAAAACGGGCGTAATTGATGAATGAAAATAATACATCACCAAATTCACTTTCAATTTCATTAAAATCCTTTGTTTCTTCAGCTTCTTGTAATTCTCCAAGCTCTTCTTGTACTTTATCCCAAACTTGCGTTTTTGTATCCCAATCAAATCCTATGCCTTTTACTTTTTCTTGAATACGCATTGCTTTGACCATGGCAGGTAGGGAAGTGGGAACACCTTCTAACACAGATTTTTTACCTTCTTTAAGTTTTAATTTCTCCCAGTTCGCTTTGACTTCTTCTTCGGTATTCGCTTCGGTATCTCCGTAAATATGAGGATGTCTAAAAATCAATTTATCACAAATGGCATTTAACACACTTTCAACATCAAAAGCTTCTTTTTCTGCGCCAATTTTACAATAAAATACCAAGTGTAGAAATAAATCCCCTAATTCTCCTTTGAGTGCAGCTAAATCATTCGTTGATATGGCATCTGCTAATTCGTATGTTTCCTCGATGGTTAAGGTTCGTAAAGATTCAAGCGTTTGTTTTTTATCCCATGGACATTTATCGCGCAAGTCGTCCATGATATTTAATAATCTTTCAAAAGCAAGTAAGCGTGGATCCATATATTCTAAATAAAAATCTAATATAATTAGAATAATTAGAATAGTTAATGAACTTTTTGAAGTTGAGTAAACTATATTGGCATTTAACAATAACGCTAAATCTACCCCTACTACTTATTTTCAGGTACTTTTTTACCTCCTTTATATAATTTAAGTGCTTTACTAGATTCAGATAATGTTGAAAAAGATCCCAAACTAACAGAAAATTGTCCATTATCTTCTTTTGAATAAGCGGATGAAAATCCATCTGCTTTTAGATTTGTGACGAATTGATCTGCTTGAGACTTATCTTTAAATGTACCCACAATAACTTGTATGTTTTTATTTGTAGAAACATACCCCGCGTTAGTTGTGGTTGCTTTAGTTGAAGTAGTAGTGTTAACCGTTGTCCCTTTAGAAACAGGTGTAGTACTAGTGTTTGTGACAGGTTTCGTTGCTGTAGTAGGGGTTGTTCCTTTTACTGCAGGAGTTATACTCACAGCTGTCGTAGGTTTTGTTGCAGGAGTAGGAGTTGTTCCTTTAGTTGCAGTCGTTGTACTAGAAGTCGCACTTGATTTTGTTGCAGGAGTAGGAGTTGTTCCTTTAATTGCAGTCGTTGTACTAGAAGTCGCACTTGATTTTGTTGCAGGAGTAGGAGTTGTTCCTTTAGTTGTAGTCGTTGTACTAGAAGTCGCACTTGATTTTGTTGCAGGAGTAGGAGTTGATCCTTTAGTTGCAGTCGTTGTGCTAGAAGTCGCACTTGATTTTGTTGCAGGAGTAGGAGTTGATCCTTTAGTTGCAGTCGTTATACTAGAAGTCGCGCTTGGTTTTACCTCATTTTTCGCTTTTAATTCCGCTTGAACTTTTATTTTCTTTTCTGCTTCAGCTTTCGCTTTTAATTCGGCTTGAAATTTCAATTTCTTTTCTGTTTCAACTTTCGCTTTTAATTCGGCTTGAATTTTCACTTTCTTTTCTGCTTCAGCTTTCGCTTTTAATTCAGCTTGAATTTTCAATTTCTTAGCTGTTTCAGCTTTCGCTTTTAATATGGATTCAGTTTTCTTAACTTCTTCCGCTTTGGATTCGTTACTCTTAGTTGATTTCTTTGCTTCGCTTCTTGAAGCTTGATTACCTTGAGTTGTTTGAGAGGAAGTACCTATACTCTTCACTTCTTTTTCTCTATGTTTTGCAATTTCATTACGTAATTCTTCCTTTTCAATAACTTTGGAGGAAACTACTTTAGACTCCTTTTTATCAATAATTGTAAGATGTAATTCTCCTTCACGTTGTGTTTTGATATAATACATTACCCCTCCAGTGATTAGGATTGCAGAAAATAACCAAAGCAATATGGAACGAGATTTTTTCTTTTCTTTTGGAGTAGATTTAGCGATTTCTTTTGCTTCAAGTTGAGCTGCTTTTTTTAATCTTTTTTCTTCTTCTTTCTTTGCAGCTGCTTCATTTTTTAACTTTGCACGAAGCACTTTGTTATCCACGATTGAGTCTATTTCAACAATTATAGGTTCTTCTAAAGTTGGATCAGTTTCAACTAATATATCTCTTTCAGGTGCTTCTATAATTTCTTCAACTGTCTGAACATGTTCTGTTTTAGATGTTGTTTGATCAACTTCAATCGGAGTAATTATTTCGTCAATTGATATTCTTGTTGTCGATTCATTAACGTCAGCTGACTCTGTACTAATAGAAAGTTCTTCTGTGTTTATATCACCTAACAATTCATCTATTGATTTTTTTTCTGTAATTGGTTGGTGTGTTTCTGGTTCTTCCTCAATAATTGGATGAATGATTGTTTCTTCTAATTTAAAATGGAGAGGATTACTTGAAATAGGCGATTCTTCTTCGATTTGATGATGAATTTCTTCGTCTGATTTAATCGGTTTTTCAACGATGGGCTCTTCTTTTTTATTTTCAACAATAGGTATAATCTTTTTTGGTTGAGATTGTTGACGTTCCTGTATTTTTTTTGATAAAATCGAATTGTCTTTTATTTGATAATCTTCCCAACGTTCAAAATCTATTTCTCCCTCTTTATTTTTGAAAAAACGACCAAATTCCTCCATTTCAAAGAAATCACCCTCTGCGATAGCTGTCTTAATTGCAGCTACAAAATTAATTAATATTTGCTTCGCTTCAGAAAGTTCAACTCCTTCATGTATAGATACATACTTTGATAGATGACCATCGTCATGCTTTAAGAAAGGCATGAAATAAATATCTCCAGTTTTTGAACTAGTAATCGTTAAAGCTCCCAATCCTGGAATAATGATTGTATTTTCTTCTTTTAGAATGTCTTGTAGAAAGTTGTGCATACAAAGAGTTTTTGAACTAGTGTAAAGTTACAATTTTGAATTAATTAAAAATATCTTTAATCGTAAATGTCTGATCTAAACGAACACCTCGATCAGTTTGTTTTAAAGAACAACATTCATTTACACTGTCGTGCTCGAAAAATAAAATATAATTGTTTTCAACTGCTTCATCTAAAAATAGTGATTTTTCAGACATCGTTATCAATGGTCGTGTATCATATCCCATAATGTAGGGTAGAGGAAGATGTCCAACACTAGGTAATAAATCTGCCATAAAAACCAATGTTTTTCCTTGATATGTTATTTTGGGTAACATCATAGATTCAGTATGTCCATCTACAAAAATAGCATCTATATGCTTAAAAATATTTTTGGTGATACTTCCTGATCTTGGAATAAATTTAAGTTGACCACTTTCTTGAATTGGTAGAATATTTTCTTTGAGAAAAGAAGCTTTTTCTCGTGGGTTAGGTTCAACTGCCCATTGCCAATGTTGCTCGTTTGACCAATAAGTTGCATTCGTAAATGCTGGTTCAAATCCAGTTTTGTTTTTATTCCATTGAATTGCACCACCACAGTGATCAAAATGAAGATGGGTTAAAAACACATCTGTTATATCAGCTTTAGTATATCCTAGTTGATTCAGTTTTTGCTCAAATAAATCAGTCTCTGATAAGTAAAAATGAGAAAAGAATTTATCTTCTTGCTTATTGCCAATACCTGTATCGATAAGTATTAATTGATTGTCTTGCTCAATTAGTAGGCTTCGCATAGCCCAATCACACATATTGTTTGTATCAGCAGGATTTGTTTTATTCCAAATAGATTTTGGAACGACACCAAACATGGCTCCACCATCCAATTTAAAATTTCCAGTATTGATTGAATGAATTGTCATTTCGTATAGTTTATGATTGAAACATATACGTGAATTTACATCGAATGTTTCTCTCTGAAATGTTTTTCTAATTTTTCTCCGCTATTTAGAATCTTTCTACACCACTTAATTTTAAGTGATGTTTGTTCTTCAGGTGAAAGTTTCCATAAGAAATTGCTGTTTTCCAAACGTTCCCTCAATGTGTGTAACATTAAAGCTGCAGATACTGAGATGTTAAAACTTTCTGTAAAACCATACATTGGAATTTTTACAAATGTGTCAGCCATTTCTTCAACTTCAGAACTGATTCCTTTTCGTTCCGTTCCAAAAATTAATGCAATGGGTTTACTCAAATCTAAGTCATGTATCGTGTTTTCAGTGTGTGGAGTTGTAGCAACAATAGTATATCCTTGGGATTTGAGTTTGTCGATGCAATCTTTGGTAACCTGTTCCCCACGATTATAATTATACATGTCGACCCAGCGTCCTGCGCCCAAGGCAATATCGCGTTGCACCTTGTATTGATTGTCTTTTTCAATGACGTGTAATTCTTGAATTCCAAAACAGTCACACGAACGAAGAACTGCACTTGCATTATGTTCTTGGTATACATTCTCTATTGCAAGCGTTATGTGTTTGGTCCGTTCTGCAGCGATGCGGTCAAACATCTCTTTTTTATTATCGCTAATTATATCGTAAAATTCAGCTAGTATTTTTTCTTCCATTTTTTGACGTAAAAAAAAAGGGTAGCAAAAGCCACCCTTTCAAACTTTAAACTAATTCTTAGTTAACGTTTCCTGTTAAATCAGCACCAGCTTTAAATTTAACTACATTTTTTGCAGCAATATTGATTTCTTTACCAGTTTGTGGGTTACGACCAGTTCTTGCTTCTCTTTTAGAAACAGAGAAAGATCCAAATCCTACTAATGATAATTTATCACCAGCTTTTAACGCTGTAGAAGTTGCGCTTACAAATCCGTCTAATGCTTTTTTTGCATCTGCTTTAGATAATCCAGACTCAGCTGAGATTGCATCGATTAATTCTGCTTTGTTCATGTTAATATAGTTTTAGTTATTCAATTAATACTAAAGCAAAGTTATAAGAATATGCAGTAAATACTAGTGTTTTGGCAATAAATGTTAATAAAACTTAATAAAATTACATGTACAAAACTAATAATGAACAAATTAAGTAATAGTAAACTTTACTAAAGCTTTTATTATCAGTATCTTGGTGTTTTAGTTGCTTTTTTTGTTTTTTTATGGTTATTTTTCAACAATAAGTTTGAAATTGCTATATCCAGCGCTAAATTCACTATGGTTCATACGCTTTTTACCTTCAGGCTGAAGTTCTGTAACACACAAATAATAATCCTTGCAAGGAAAAAGGATACCTGATTTGGTGAAAATCAGTTCGTTTTTTCCCACTGAAGATTGGTTTGTCTGAGTTGTTTGAAATATTTTAAAGGTTTTTAGTTCGTTTTTTTCAGTAAATAGTATGCTTGTCCAAGCTGTTGGGTAAGGAGATAATCCACGGCAAAAATTATGTATCTTAGATATCGACTCATTCCAATTTATTTTACAATCTCCTTTGAAAATTTTGGGAGCAGATTGAAGAGTGGATGTTTCAATCATTGCTTCTTGAGGAGTGCGGCATACCGTACCTTCTATAATTTGATGAACAGATTTTTGAACTAATTCTTTCCCAAGATACATCAATCGGTCATGTAGTTCTCCTGCAGTTTCATTTTCAGAAATAGAAATGGATTCACGTTCAATAACCATACCTGTATCAATTTCTTGTTCAATAAAAAAGGTGGTCACTCCAGTGGTTGTTTCTCCATTTATTATCGCCCAGTTAATGGGGGCAGCTCCACGATATTCAGGAAGTAAGGAGGCGTGTAAATTGATTGTTCCTTTTGGAGGCATACTCCATACAATTTCTGGTAACATTCGGAAAGCAACAACAACAAATAAATCCGCTTTCAGAGCACTTAATTCGTGAATAAATTGTTCGTCCTTTAAATTCGTTGGTTGTAGAATAGATAAACCATGAACATTAGCTGTAGTTTTAACTGAGCTTTCTTGAATCTTTTGACCACGTCCTGCAGGTTTATCTGGTGCAGTAATCACACCCACAATAGTGTAATTCTTTTCTAATAGTCCCTCTAATATTGTACTAGCAAATTCGGGTGTACCCATAAATACGATACGAAAATCTTGATTTGTCATATTTTTTTAATTTTCCAATTAAATAATTTTAAATATCCGATAGATAATATTCCTAATGCTCCAAAATAAATATACTCAACGGACCACACCCAAAATATTTCAGCTTTCCATACCTTGATGAGTAAGTATGAAAAAAGTAAATAAATACTAATACTGAATAATTCAATTAAAAAACTTGCAATTGTATTTCCAGAACCGTTTACTGTTTGAAATTTCACCGAAATTAATCCGAAAATCAAAAATGACCCGGCAATAAATCTTAGTATTTCCGCACTTTTAGCAATGTAAATTTCTTCAGGATTAATTAAAGTGATCATAAATTTAGGGTAGAGTAGTGCACCATGAAAAAATACAAAGAGAAATAGGATAGTTAATAGCTGTATTCTTCGTTGTATGGTTTTTAATGATTCAAAATCCGCTTTGCCAATATATTGTGAAACATAAGTTTTGGTTGTCGCAGCGAATCCTAAAATGGGGACAAATGCTAAAAAATAAAAAGAACGTATATTTTGTGAAACTGTAAGTTCAAATTTACCCATTTGCTCAATCCAAGTAAAAAAGACTGTCCAAGCTGCTAAAGCAATAAATCCTTGAAAAAACAGAGGACTTCCAATTTTTATTAATTCTAAAAATGATTTCCACTGAAATGCAAAATGATGAAACATCTTATATAGCTTTCGCTCTTGTGAAAAGATTAGAAAAATAACCAAAAATAACATTCCTAATAATTCAGCAATCGTAGAGGCCATTGCTGCTCCTTTAATGCCAAGTGAGGGTATAAGATCTGTATATCCAAAAATCAAAAGATAACCCAAAATAATGTTTGAAATAGCTATGATTAAAGCACTAACAAGAACCACCCAAGTTTTACCTATAGCTAAAAAAAAAGCTTGAATCGGTAAACTAAACATGCAAAATAATAACGCATAACTTCGAACCGAAAGAAATTCAATTTGTGCGTTTGCTAAATCTATATGCCTCGTGTATATAGGAAGAAGTTGTGGTATTATAAAAATTAAAAAAGAAAATAATACTATAGAAACTATCCCTATCGTAAATACCGAAGTTCCAAAAATACGACCGATTGCATGATGTTTATCCTGACCAATGCGACGAGCAATTAATATTTGAACTCCATCACTCAAACCGGTTAATGCCATAAAAATGGTTACGTAAATTAGACTGGCATTTCCACAGGCATCAAACGCAATTGTATCATATCGACTCAAAAAAGCAGCATCACTTATCATCACAATTGATTGTATAAACGAAGATACCATCAATGGTAACGCAACACTTAATATAGTCCTATAATTATAATTGAGCATTATTCTACTTGAATCACCAATCCTTTCAAATATTCTCCTTCAGGATGAAAAGCGTTGATTGGATGGTCTGCAGGTTGATGTAGCTGCTCTAATATTCGAACTTTACGACCACTTTCAATTGCTGCAGCGATGACAGTATTGGTAAATAAATATTTATCTACGACTTGCGAGCACGAATAAGTAAAAATCAACCCTCCTGGTTTAATTTGACGGATTGCATGAGCATTCAATCGCTTATAACCTTGTATAGCTTTATGTCGTTTATCCTTATGTTTAGCGAATGCAGGCGGATCTAATATAATAATATCATATGCTTCAGGAAGTTCTTTAATGTATTCCATGGTGTCAGCAACAATCGAATGATGATTCAGGCCCATATCATTTAATAACACATTCGCTTCTGTTAATTCAATTGCTTTTTTTGAGCTATCTAACGAATGGGCCAAAGTTGCTTTACCCGCAATGGCAGCCAAACTAAATCCTCCAGAATAACAAAAGGTATTAAGTACTTTTTTACCATTTGCATATTTTCTGACCAAACTTCTATTTTCACGTTGATCGATGAAAAAACCTGTCTTTTGACCATTAATCCAATCTATTTGATATTTGATTCCATTTTCAAGTGCAATATGTGGTGTTTCAGCAGAACCAAATAAATACTTATTCTCCACTTCTAAACGTGCAGGTAAGGTGTCACTTGATTTTGAATATACTGCAATTAGGTCAGAATTTAAAACATATTGTAATGCCTTCGAAATATATTCAATATTTTGGTACATACCAATACTATGGCACTGTATAACTGCTACACCAGCATAAAAATCAATAATTAATCCAGGTAAAGAATCTCCTTCACCATGTACAAGACGTAAAATTGAATTTTGTTCATTAAATAAATTTAAACTGCGACGTAAAGCTATAGCCTCTCCAATTTTTTCATTAAAAAAATCTTGATCGATTGGTCTATCTTCAAAACTCAAAACACGAAAAGCAATTGTACTTGGTTGAAAATGACCTCGTGCAATGAAATGGTTTCGATGATCACAAATATCAACGATTTCTCCCTCGAGTATATCTGATGTATCAGTATGTATAGCGCCCGAAAACACCCATGGATGAAATCGTTGAATAGAACCTTGTTTTGCTTTGTGTAATTGTAGTTTTTTGATTGACATAGTTTATTTTATTGCGTCTGCTTTTGCTTTTACTTCTGCTGCTTTTGCCTCATTCCCAACTCTGCTGTAAGCTCGGTATAAAGTTGTTAACGCAGCTTTATCTGTTGGTTCAACCGCTGTATACTTTTCTAATGCAGAAATACCTCTTAATAATGTTTTATTCGCTTGGTCATCTAATAATTTCACTTTAGGGTCCTTCATCGGTAATAATGAAGCTTCTTTACTTAAATCCATTGCCCAAGAGATATAAGTACTTGCTAATTGATAAATAGCGTCGATATACATACCATCAAATGATAACGCTTTTTTATAACCAGTCTCAGCTTTATTGAACTCTTTTTTAGATAAATAAGAGGTTGCTAAGTTGTAATATAATTTTTTGTTTACTGAATCGTTTGGATTCGCTTGTGAAAATTCGTCTGTTAATTTTTCATATTCAGTTAAATTTGATTTTTTAAATTGAATGTCAATCAGAGATAAAAGAACTTTTCTGTTAGTAGGATAATAACTTTTAAAAACTTCTGCAAACTTGAGTGCTTCATCAGTTTTATTAGCGTCTAAATATGTATTTATTCCAGTTAAAAAAGAAACTTCTGCATTAATTGCTGAATTCTCCATCGTTAATCCTATCGTCTTTTTTATATTGTTTGATTCGATAAACGCAAATGTCGCATTTTCATAATTTTTCTGCGAATATTGTTGTTCTCCGTATTGAAAAGCTTGTAATGCTCGTTGATCTATATAATCTTGAACTTTGTTCTTATATTTAGTATTTGGATTATTATATACCAAATTCATATTTTCGTTTGCGATATTTTGATATTCTTTGATTTTTGATTCATCTTTACTTGTTGATTTGGTTAATTCGACCATTCCAACATAGATAAATGCTTTATAATAAAGTGTTTTCACACTATTCTTTGTCTCTTCGTTTACGCTCGCTTGGTCTATGAATTCTTTTGCTTTTAAGATAGATTCTGATGCAGTTGCAAAATCTCGTTTTTCTAGTGCACGTACAAATTTATTCTCATACTCACTAGCAGCAGATGTTTCCATCATTTTTTGACCATAAATATTGGTTCCTAATAGTAATCCCAATGTTAGTAAGGATGTCACTTTCATGTTTGTTTTCATAGTTATATGTTTAAATAAGAAAACCTTCCACTTGAAAAACATTACAATAAAGTTTTGTTTACAAATGGAAGGTTTTTAAAGTTTTATTTTAATAATTATTCCTCGTCTGATTCTTCAGTTGTATCTTCTTCATCTGAAATGTCTTCTGTCAAATCATCATTTAACACTTCAATTGGTGCATTAGGATCAATTTCAGCTAAAGCCTCTTCGTCTAATTCATCCTCACCTTCTGATCTTGGAGCACGAGCTACTGCAGCGATTGAAGCAGTTCCTTTTAAGTTTATTAAACGAACACCTTGTGCAGCTCTACCCATAACACGTAAAGAATCAACATGCATACGAATAGTCACACCAGCTTTTGTAATGATCATTAAATCATCTTCGTCTGTAACGTTCTTAATTGCTAATAATGGTCCTGTTTTATCAGTAACATTGATCGTTTTCACACCTTTACCTCCACGGTTTGTGATTCTGTAAATTGGTTCCCCATCTTCTGGGTCATTTAAGAATGAACGCTTTCCATATCCTTTCTCAGAAACAACAAGGACAGTTGATGTATTCTCTTTCACACAAACCATTCCTACTACTTCATCAATTTCACTTAATAAGGTTACTCCGCGTACACCAGAGGCATTTCTACCCATTGGTCGAACTTTCTCCTCATTGAATCGAATTGCACGACCAGATTTCGTAGCTAAAACGATTTCATTTGTACCATCTGTTAATTTTGCTTCTAACAATTCATCATTCTCACGAATTGTAATTGCATTGATACCATTTGTACGAGGACGAGAGTATGCTTCTAAAGAAGTTTTCTTAATCACACCTTCTTTCGTACACATGATGATAAAGTTATTTTGAACGTATTCTTTATCTGTTAAGTCTTGGACTTTCACATATGCTTTCACTTTATCGTCTTGCGCGATATTCAATAAGTTTTGAATTGCTCTACCTTTTGCCAATTTATTTCCTTCAGGAACTTCGTAAACACGCATCCAGAAACATCTTCCTTTTTCTGTGAAGATTAATAAATAGTTATGGTTTGTCGCAACAAATAAGTGCTCTAAGAAATCTTTATCTCTCGTAGTAGAACCTTTCGATCCCATACCACCTCTATTTTGAACTTTGTATTCAGAAAGACTAGTGCGTTTGATGTATCCAGCATGAGAAATTGTAATGATTACTTCTTCATCAGGAATTAAATCTTCCATACGCATTTCAGAAGCTGCATATTCTATTCTTGATTGACGAACATCTCCGTATTTATCTTTCACATAGTTCAATTCATCTTTAATGATTTGCATTCTACGATCTTCATTCGCTAAGATGTCTTTTAAGTCAGCAATCAATGCCATCAAATCTGCATATTCCGCACGTAATTTATCTTGCTCTAGTCCTGTTAATTGACGTAGACGCATTTCAACAATTGCACGAGATTGTAAGTCGCTTAAGCTGAAACGAGCAATTAAGTTGTCTCTCGCTTCTTCAGGACTATTGGATGCTCTGATAATTTTAATTACTTCATCAATATTATCACTAGCAATTATTAATCCTTCTAAGATATGCGCCCTTTCTTCTGCTTTACGTAAATCAAATTTCGTTCTACGAATTATTACTTCGTGACGGAAATCAATAAAGTGTCTGATAAGGTCTTTTAGGTTAACCAATTCTGGTCGACCATTCACCAAACAAATGTTGTTAACAGAGAAAGAAGTTTGTAGTGCTGTAAATTTGTATAATTTATTCAAAACTACATTTGAGATTGCATCGCGTTTTAATTCAAAAACGATACGCATACCATTTCTATCCGACTCATCGCGGATATCAGAAATCCCTTCTAATTTTTTATCATTTACAAGTTCTGCAGCTTTTTTGATTAATTCTGACTTATTTACTTGATATGGAATTTCTGTAATGATGATTTGTTCTCTTCCATTACTTTCTTCAATTTCTGCTTTAGCACGTATTACGATACGACCTCTTCCTGTTGTTAAAGCATCACGAACACCTTCGTATCCATAAATAATACCCCCTGTTGGAAAATCAGGTGCTTTTACGAAGTTTAATAATTCTTCAACTTCTATATCTTTATTGTCAACATAAGCTATGCAACCATCTACTACTTCACTTAAATTGTGAGGAGCCATATTCGTTGCCATACCTACAGCGATACCAGAAGCACCATTCACTAATAGGTTTGGTATTTTAGTAGGAAGTACAGAAGGTTCAGTTAAACTATCATCGAAGTTAGGACGGAAATCAACTGTTTCTTTCTCCAAATCGTCCAACATATCTTCAGCAATCTTACGAAGACGAGCCTCTGTATAACGCATTGCAGCAGGACTATCACCATCTACTGAACCAAAGTTACCTTGTCCGTCAACCAAAGGGTATCGTAAAGACCATGGTTGTGCCATACGTACCATGGTGTCGTATACAGAACTGTCCCCGTGTGGGTGATACTTTCCTAATACTTCACCAACGATTCTTGCGGATTTTTTATGTGGGCGGTTTGAATAAACACCTAAGTCTTGCATACCGTATAATACCCTTCTGTGTACAGGTTTAAAACCATCTCGAATATCTGGTAAAGCACGAGAAACAATCACTGACATCGAATAATCGATGTACGCAGCTTTCATTTCATCTTCAATGTTAATTTGAATTATTTTTTCCCCGTCTGCCATATTATTTCTATCTAATAATTAGTTGTTTGCATTTTTTTTTGTGCGTAAAACACGAAGAACGAATTTATATATAAATAAAGCAAGGAAAACAAAGGGTTAAGGTATTTTACTAACAAAAATCTGTGGAAAATTGAACCTTTTTTTGGAGTTATCAACAATTAATAATTATACATTTGTTATATTGTAGATAAAGTGTTTTATTTATACCAAAAACCAAAAACGATGGAAGCAAAATTTTCTCCAAGAGTGAAGGATGTGATTAGTTATAGTCGCGAAGAAGCATTACGTCTCGGGAATGATTTTATTAGTGTTGAACATATTTTGTTAGGAATGATTCGAGAAGGAGAAGGGGCAGCAATTCGATTGTTAAACTCATTCCATCTAGATTTACAAAATGTGCGAGCAGAGATTGAGTTAGGCTTAAAAAAAAACGCACCAATTAGTATTGATTCAGCAATCAATATTCCTTTGGTTAAGCAAGCAGAGAAAGTGTTGAAGAAATCATTTTTGGAAGCGAAACTCTATAAAAGTTCAGATATTGGTACTCAACATTTATTGCTTTCTATTTTGAAAGAAGAAGATTGTGTTGCAACAACAATATTGAATAAATACGGAGTTATTTACGATATTATTAAAGATGAAATAGAACTTATGATGAAAGACGAAAGTTTACCAAGAGCAGAGTTTCCTGGTTCTTCGGATGAAGAGTCGGAAAACTTCGGTGCTGCACAGCGTAAAACTGCAGACCCAAAATCGAAAACTCCAGTATTGGATAATTTCGGGAGAGACTTAACAAAAATGGCTGAATCGGGTCGTTTGGATCCGATTGTTGGTCGTGAAAAAGAAATAGAACGAGTTTCTCAAATTCTATCTAGAAGAAAGAAAAACAATCCAATTCTAATTGGTGAACCAGGAGTTGGGAAAAGTGCGATTGCGGAAGGATTAGCCTTACGTATTGTTCAACGTAAGGTGTCTCGTATTCTTTTTAACAAACGTATTGTATCGTTAGACTTAGCTTCATTAGTTGCTGGTACAAAATATAGAGGGCAGTTTGAAGAAAGAATGAAAGCGGTAATGGCTGAGATTGAAAAAAATCCAGACGTTATTCTTTTTATTGATGAAATTCACACAATTATCGGTGCTGGTGGCGCTAGTGGGTCTCTAGATGCTTCTAACATGTTTAAACCTGCGTTAGCTCGTGGAGAGATGCAGGTTATTGGTGCTACAACGCTTGATGAATACAGACAATACATCGAAAAAGATGGAGCCTTAGAACGTCGTTTCCAGAAAGTTATTATCGAACCTACAACGGTAGAAGAGACGATTCAAATTTTGAATAACATCAAAGAAAAATACGAAGATCACCACATGGTGAATTTTACACCAGAAGCAGTTGCAGCGTGCGTAAAATTAACAGATCGTTACATCAGCGATCGTCACCTACCAGATAAAGCAATTGATGCTTTGGATGAGGTCGGTTCTCGTGTTCATATCACAAATATTAATGTTCCAAAAGAAATTATTGATATCGAAGCACAAATTGAAGCCTTGAAAGAAAAGAAAAACGAGGTGATCAAATCACAACAATATGAAGAAGCTGCCAAGTTACGTGATGATGAACGTAAATTGCAAGATCAATTAGAGGCTGAAAAACGTAAATGGGAAGAAGAAAGTAAAATTCATCGCGTTGCTGTTACAGAAGAAGATGTTGCTGAAGTAGTTTCAATGATGTGTGGAATTCCTGTCACACGTGTTGCTCAAAAAGAGAGTGGACGTTTGGTGAATATGGCAGAAGAATTGAGGGGAAAAGTGATAGGTCAAGATGAGGCTGTTGAAAAAGTGGTTAAAGCAATTCAACGAAATAGAGCAGGACTGAAAGATCCTAACAAACCAATTGGTTCATTCTTTTTCTTAGGCCCAACAGGTGTTGGTAAAACACAATTAGCGAAAGTATTAGCGAAATATTTATTTGATTCTGAAGACTCATTGATTCGTATCGATATGTCTGAATATATGGAGAAATTTTCAATCTCTCGTTTGGTTGGAGCGCCTCCGGGATACGTTGGTTATGAAGAAGGAGGACAATTAACTGAGAAAGTAAGAAGAAAACCATATTCTATTATCTTATTGGATGAAATTGAAAAAGCACATCCAGACGTTTTTAACTTATTGTTACAAGTATTAGATGATGGACACATGACAGATGGTTTGGGGCGTAAAATTGACTTCAAAAATACAATCTTGATTATGACATCGAATATTGGGGCTCGTCAGTTAGCTGATTTTGGAACTGGTGTTGGATTTGGTACAGCTGCGCAATCTGCTCAAAAAGAGGATAACAGTAAAGTGGTAATTCAAAATGCATTGCGTAAAGCTTTCTCACCTGAGTTCTTAAACCGTATCGACGATATGATAATGTTTAAATCTTTGACAAGAGATGGAATTCACTCGATTATCGATTTAGAGTTGGCTAAATTATATGGTCGTATTAACAACTTAGGTTACCAAATTGAGTTGACTGAAAAAGCAAAAGATTTTATTTGCGACAAAGGATACGATGAGAAATATGGTGCACGTCCATTAAAAAGAGCAATTCAAAAATATATCGAGGATCCACTCGCTGAGGAAATTGTAAAATCTACAATGAAAGAGGGTGATGTAATTGCATTAGATTTAGAAGATGGTAAAGAAGTATTAACTGTTGTAATTACTGGTGCAGTTAAGCCAAAATCGAAAACTAAAGAGTAAATAATTCTTCATGAATACTTAAAGCCGTTGAGAAATCATCGGCTTTTTTTTGTTTCTATGAATGTACCTAGTTTATAAAAGTCAATTAAATAGAGGTTAACAATTCCATTTGTTAAAAGCACTCTTATTGTTGGTCTTAATGTCAAAAAAATTAGACGTAGAAATAATTCGATTTTTTTTATTTTTTGGTAACTAATTAATAGTTTGTTGTCTTGAATGAATTCAGAATCATTTTTAGTAAAATCTACTATTTTCACTAAATTTTGTATCGCTTTTTCGGTTTTAGAAAGATATATTTTATTGTTTTCGATCTCCCCATTGAGCACTGGATTTTCAATGTGTGTAATTGAAACATTTCGTTTACTCAATTCGAATCCGAAAAGTGTGTCTTCGTGACCATATTGTGTCAAACGTTCATCAAATTTAATTTCTTCTAATAAAACTCGTTGGATTAGAAAATTATTCGTCATAAATGACTTGTTAGGTGAAAGTAAACGAGTATGAATTGGTTTACTTTCTCTAAGTTTTCCATATTTCCAACTTAAGCGTTGGTTTCTCGAGGGACATTTTTCAGGGTAAATTCTCCCTCCGCAAACGATGTTTGGCTTGGTTTTTATTTCTTTTATATAATTCAACAAATAATCTTGGTGAATAATTAGTGAGTCACAATCAATAAAAAGTAAATATTCATAGTTTGCAAATGAAAGAAAGAGATTTCTGATTTTAGATCTACCAATATTTTTTTCTAATTCAATATATTTTATTTTGGAACAAATATTTTTGTTTGATATTTTAAAATTTTTAGAGGCATCATCAATAACAATTATTTCAAAATCGATTTTCAATAATGCTCCTTGATGTGTTAGTTCATTTATTAGTTTGGCAATATTAAAGTTGAATACTGGTATGCAGACACTTAACATGATAATGTAGTTTTAGAAGTTTCTTTAATAGCCATTTTGCCAAGTTTCTGACCTTCTATTTCCTAAAGTTTTGTAATTTTTTTCGTTGATAGCTTTTACGACACGCGCACGATCCTTATAAATAGATTTGTTGTGATAGTTGAAAATAGCTAATGAAGTATAGAAAAATAAACAAGAAATTAAGGCTGTCAGCATAAAATGTTTCCAATATTTATATTTTTCAAGAAGCCAAGCGTGACAATAGAAAGAATAAAAAGTAACCATCGGAAATACAATGAAAAAAGTATGTGAAGAAGGTCCTTTGATAGAGAAGAAAAAACTAAAAAAAGTAAGAACATAAATTCCTAAAGTCAGATATTTAATTTTTCTCCATGCATCTTCATTTTTGTTTTTTATAAAAACAAAAATGTATGCACCAATCAATAGAAAGCCAAACAGAAGCAAGTATATAGCAAAGGGAGTTACCCAAATGTTAGATTGAATTACGGCAAGACGTTGAGAGGTTGATCCCCCGAGAATGTATGGCACTTCAAAAGATGCAAATGAAAGGTATCTTGCAAGAATTGTAACTGCATTTTTTAGATTTTCGATATTGAATACAATGTTGGAAGATGTACTCTTCCAGTTTTCTACATATAAATAGGTAGGTATTAAAGTAGAGA
>CANCJF010000045.1 GCA_947378245.1 Bacteroidota bacterium | reverse complement strand
GCGGAATTCGTGAAGTTTGCAATTAAGTTATTCGGAGAAGTTCCGTATGGTAGAGTAATATCAATTGTGTTATCTGGGGATGTTGAAATTTTTGTCCCAACAAAAATAGTTGCGTTTGCGGAATAACCAGAAAAACTAAATGTTTTAATTGCCGCTTCGTAATTTTTATATCCTGCAACTGCAACTAAACTTATCGGTAGACTACAGATTCCTGATCCACGACTATTTAAATAAATTCTAATTGGATTGGTTAAATCAATCGATGAATTACTGTAATCTGAACCATTTAGTGATAATGTCTTCAAATCAGTACCTTGTGGGAGACTGAAAAATACAGTATCATTAAATAAATATCCATCCCACGTATAATACACAGGAAAAGTTGTTGTGGAATAATTAAAAATCCCTGCTGTATTTGTTTTAATTTCTGTCAATGATGATGTCCTGAACCCTGATTCAGAAAGCATAACATTATAATACAAAATCGTGCTATCTTCAGCCACCACCTTCAATCTAAAATTACAAGTGTTTTGAGATATATCAATTTTAGTAACTCCACTAGTAAGTAATTGATTCGTTCGATCGAAATATACTTTCGAACCTGGGGAAGACGTAAAAATCAGACGAACCTGTTTTAGTGAATCTGAATAATTTTGAATATTATTAAACCAAACAGGGTATTTAATAAAATAAGAAGAACTACTAACATTATTCAATGGAGATGGTCCAAATGTATGGATAATGGATGATTGTATATCAAAAGATAAAATATTTGCAGCAGAATTTTTTGCAACAGTAACATTCACTGAGTAATTTTGAGTCATTCCATTCGCCGCAACAACCGTATATACTTTCGTAGATGAAAAATCATTGGCAGAAGTTCCTGAAATTTGGGTAGTTGTTCCTATTTTAACTGTTGCACCCGAAGATACCGTAAACGTTGCTATCAACGAATTTAAATTTGTTCCATAAGGTACTACTACATCAATATTAGTCCCTGTAATTTTAGAAGAAACAGCTCCGCTAAAATTATAAGCAGTAATGAAATTATCTCCGGAAACGAATGGAATAGTAGCACCTGAATTTACATTCATCAAACTCCAACTGTTTGGATTTGGATTGATGGAAGTAACCGTTTTTCCCGGTAAATAAAATTTGAATACATCTTTGTTGCTTACTTGATTAGCTTGAAATACGGTTGATCCCGAAGCGTAATTCACTTTAAAATCCAGTTTCATTTTGAATAAACCAGTAGAAGAAGAACCAGACTGATTACTCGATACGTATACCGTATCTCCTCGTTGGAAATAAGAGAAATTATACACAGGATTTCCGTAACCTTTAATCCATTGATTGAAGAAATAGGTGTAATCTTTGTTTGTATATTTTGAAACAAAAGACGCTAAGGTATCTGTGGTTGCTGTTTTTCCAGCATATTTCTTCTGGAAAGAAGTTAACATATTGAAAAATATAGAATCCTGCCCAAGTTCAAAACGTAACATGTGAAGCACTGTCGCGCCTTTTGCATACGAATTGGTATGGTCAAACAAAGTAAAAGGGTCGGTTGTATTTGTTGCGTATGCTTTTGAATTACTTAAATTTAGAACTTCTGTTTGAGACGCTTGAATCTTTGTATCTCCAGCTGCTTTAGAAACCAAAAATTCATTGGCTAAACTTTCACAGTATTCCGCAAAACCCTCGTGCATCCAAATGTCGTTCCATGTCCCACAAGTAACATTGTCCCCAAACCATTGGTGAGAAAGTTCATGCGCAACCAAATCAAAATCAAACTTATTCATCATCGACATCGTTTGATTTTCGAGTGCTCCTAAATTACAAGGTGCGGAATAATGTCCATATTTCTCTTTGCTAAACGGATACATTCCAAACTTCATCGAAAACAATTCAATCATTGAAGCGGTTTTATCAATTGTTGTTTTATTAGAAGTCAAATAGGATTGGTCGTACAAAAAGTTATCAATCAAAATTGGACTCGTTGCTCCTACTGGATTTGCGTACGTTTTGTATTCAATGTAAGGTCCTGTAGCAAAGGTTATTAAATAGGAATCTATTGGATACGTTGTTTTCCACTCAAAGCGTTTTTTTCCATTTCCAAGATCGATGGTGTTTTTCAAAAGACCATTTGCAGCAACTAAATTGGTGTTTTCTGTGGTGATATTGATGGATACAGAGTCAGCTTTGTCTACTAAATCTTGTTTACTCGGCCACCATAAATACGAATAATATGGTTCAGAAACGGTATAGGTAAACGATTTAGCATTATAGGTTCCATTCAACATTCCTGCTGGAAAAGAAGAACCTGCTGAACCATTTCCACGATAATATATAATAGCGTCAAACAACGTACCAATTGTAGGTACTGCTGTACCTAAAGAAATAGATAATTCATCTCCAACTTTGGAAGATGTTGCTATTACACCGTTAACTTTCACCGAGTCCACTACAAAAGCATTTGCAAGATTTACAACGATTTTATTGAAATTAGCAATCTTCGTTACCGCCTTCATTTGTACAAATCCTGAAATGGCTGTAGAAGTATTTGTCGCATTTAAGTCGATGTTATAAAACTTCACATCGTAGTTGTTCATCAAGGTATTTGAACTTCTTTTGATTGGTGAAGAAACAGATGGAGTTGATACACTAGCTGATTGAACAGGTAAGGTTTTACATCCAGTAGTATTTTGTGCAAAAACAAGTGTTTGCACAAAAAACAAAACAAGGATAAAATATTTCATATGGGTACTTTTTGAAAGTTACCCAAATATAGAAAAACTACATTAATTATTAATCAATCTAACGAAAAACAGGTATTTATACCCATCCCTAACGAAAAAGAGGTTGCTACTGAATGTAACAACCTCTTTTCAAATCGTAAGGAAAATTTTACTCGATTACTTCCAATTTATGGATGCTTGTCACTCCATTATTAGTAACATTCACCAAATATGTTGCTTTTCCAAAATCAGCTAAGGATACAGCCATTTTTTCTCCAGTAAACGAATTATTTGCAATTCTGTATACTTCTCTACCTTGTAAATCAGTTACTGAAATTGTTAACGAACCTGATGTCGCATTTACAAAGAAAGTTCCATTCGTTGGATTTGGATACACAGAAACGGTTGAAGCTGTTACCTCATCTATTCCCAATGGGTTTTTATCGATGGTCACGGTAACAATATATGTTTTCGTTGTCCCGTCTTCGGCAGTGACCGTATAGGCAACTGGTGCGCTGAAATTAATAATACTAGCGCCAGTAATTTGACCAATACCATTAATATAAGCGATTGCTTTTGGAGAAAGTGTAAAGTAGGCTGTCAACGATTTCACATCCGTACCATAAGGCACCGTCAAGGCAATGTTCGTTCCAGAAATTACACCTGTCGTGTAAGGGTTAGTAATCCCAAAAGTCAACATGTCTTTCTCACTACTTTTTGGTGCTGCAAGCAGATATACAACTACTGTATACACTTGTGATGTACCATCTTCTGCTGTTACCGTGTAAGAAACAGGATTGGTAAAGTCATTGGTTGTTACTCCACTTTGTTGATTAACATTCCCAACTTTCACATTTGCACCAGCAGAAACCGTAAAACTCGCAATCAATTTTTTTACATCTGTTCCAAAAGGAACTTGAAGAGAAATTGTTGTCCCATTGAAGGAAGCACTAGATGCTGGATTAGTGAATAAAAACGAAGTAATCTCTTTCGCACTATTTTTTGCCAAACCTACAATTACGGTAAACTCTTTCGTCGTTCCATTTTCTGCCGTTACTTTATAAATCACAACGGATGAAAAGTTGTTTTTTGTAGTTCCAGAAATCTGAGGTATTCCATTTATTGAAACAGTGGATTTATCAGATGCTCCAAAATTCACTAATAAATTACTCAAATCGGTACCATAAGGTAAGGTTGCCGTGATTGTAGTCCCATTAATCAAAGCAGTAACTGCAGGACTAACAAATCCGAACGATACTAGCTCTTTCTCATTACTTCTTGGGTCTGGAGCTATTGTAAATATTACCACATAATTTTGGGCACTACCGTCTTCAGCAGTAACTACATACGTTAAAGAATTGGTGAAATCATTCACCGTTTGACCACTAATTTGTGTTACTCCTTTTACCATCACAGTGGCTAAATTAGAAGCTGTAAAGTTTACCACTAATTTAGTTAAATCAGTTCCATAAGGCACCGTAGCCGTTATGTTATTTTGATCAATTGTAGCAGTTATTGTAGGACTCACAATACTAAAGTCTGTAATATCTTTCGCTTTGCTTTTTGATTCAATCGTTAAAGTCACATCATAATTTTGGTATGAACCATCCTCTGCTGTAACTGTGTAAGTAAGTACTTGTGAGAAATCATTTTCTGTAGTTCCATTCGATTGAACTACAGACTTTACTGTCACTGTACTTAATGCAGAAGCATTATAAATAGCTACCAACTTGGTTAAATCCGTTCCAAAAGGCAATGTCCCTTTAATGTCTGTCCCATTGATAATACATTTCACTGAAGGAGTTTTAATACTAAATGAAGTAATGTCTTTTGCAGTACTTAACACTTTTGCAGCACTCGAAATCGTTACGATATAATTTTTCGTAGAACCATCTTCAGCAGTTACGGTATAAACCACTGCACTTGAAAAATCATTTGGTGTTGTTCCACTGACTTGAGGAAGAGAATTAACACTCACTTTTGCTGAATCTGAAACAACAAACGTAGCAATCAAGTTAGTTACATTCGTTGCATAAGGAACAGTAGCTGTAATGCTTGTACCGTTAATCACACACGAAGTATTTGGGTTAGAAATACTAAAGGCTGTAATGTCTTTTGCAGGACTTTTAATTCTTGGAGAAGTTACAACAATTACAGTATAATTTTGGGTAGAATTATCTTGCGCTGTAACAATATAGGTTACCGGAGCCGTAAAATCGTGTTGTGTGACTCCATTTGATTGTACATTATTGCCCACTTTCACGCTTGCGAAATTCGAAGCTGTAAAGGTAGGAACCAATTTTGTTACATCTGTTCCATAAGGAACTGTTAAAGTGATCGTTGTACCATTAATAAAACCTACTGTTGCTGGTGTTACCAATCCAAAGGCAATCATGTCCTTAGCTGTGTTTGGAGGAGTAACTGATATTGTCACTTTATAACTCTTCGTAGAACCATCTTGAGCAGTCACAACATAAACTACAGAATTACTGAAATCATTTAGCGTAGTAGCGGAAACTTGTGTGGATGCACCAACTTTCACAGTAGAGAAAGTAGAATTCGTAAAGGTTGCTATCACTTTGTCAATTGCTGTACCATAAGGAACTGTCGCTGTAATCAACGTATCTTTTATGGTACATACGATGTTTGGTATGTTTATACTAAATGCTGTGATTTCTTTCGCTGTACTAGCAGGAGTGACATTTACAGTAACGTAGTAATTTTTCTTAGACCCATCTTGCGCCGTAACCACGTATTTCACAGTATTCGTAAAATCATTAATAGTGATTGTAGAAACTTGATTGGTAGCTCCCACTTTAACTGTTGCTAAGTTAGAAGCTGTAAACGTAGCTACTAAATCACTAATATTCAATCCATAAGGAACTGTAAACGTAATGTTTGTATCCTGTATGGTACCATTCATGGATAAGGAAGCAAAACTATATCCAGTAATATCCTTCGCTGTACTTGGTGCTGCAATATTTACTGTCACCGTGTAATTTTTTGAAGAACCATCTTGGGCAACTACAGTATAAATAACTGGATTAGTGAAATTATTCGTAGACGTTGCACTCACTTGTGAAGTCCCATTAATATTTATAGTAGATAATGGAGAAGTTGTAAACGTAGCAACTAAGCTCGTTACATCCGTTCCAAATGGTACATCAACCGCGATATTATTTCCGGTAACCACTCCCACTGTACTTATTACAGGGAAACTATAGGTAATCATTTCTTTTGCAGTGCTAGGAGCTGCTATTGTAACTGAAACCGTAAATGTTTTTGTAGAACCATTTTCAGCACTTACTTCATAAGTAACTGACGTAGAGAAATCATTAATAGAAGTAGCACTAACTTGTGGCGCATTTCCAACTTTAACTGTGGTAAGATTCGAAGTAGTAAACGTTGCTACTAAATTGCTTACATCTGTGCCAAAAGGAACAGTTGCTGTAATGTTTGTGCCATTAATACTTGCTACTACAACAGGATTTAATCCATTAAAACTAAATGCTGTAATTTCTTTTGCGTCACTTTTTGGTATGACTGTCAACGTAACCGATGTCGCAGAACTCTTACATCCATTTACCGTTTGCGTAACATAATAGGTATTTAATCCGTTACTTGGAGTAGCTGGTGTATACGAATTTCCACTTCCTACTTGTGCACTTACTTGTACATCCGAATACCAAACAAGACTAGTACCTGTTGCAGTCAATGGATTTACGGTTGCTCCTTCATTCATTGTTGCATTACCACCCGAAATTGGAGCTAAAGGAGTATCATTAACCGTTAGAGTTACCGATGAAGCAATAGTTGTACTTCCACTTACTGAATCCGTTACATAATAGGTATACGTTCCCGCGTTCGTAACATTAGGTATATAATTCAAACCTGAACCTACTTTCGTTTTTAACTGTGCGTCTGAATACCATTTAATGTTTGCACCTGTCGTTGTAAATGCTGGGATAATTCCACCTTTACAAGCAGTAGTTGGCGTCACACTTGGTGGAGTAATATTGCTTGCTAAATTTTTAAAATTCAAGATTGTTCCTGCAGCACCGACAGCCCATCCATTGTTCGCATCGCTAAATGAAACGCTATTTAAGTTGTTTGTTGTCCCACTAGCTACAGTCGTCCATGAAGTTCCATCGTAATGTAAGATTACACCTCCATCACCGACAGCCCAACCATTCGTTGCACTTGTAAAGTATACTGAGCGTAAAATTGCCGTTGTTCCACTCGTAACAGGCGACCAAGTTGTACCATTATATTTCACGATTGTACCTGCAGAACCAACGGCCCAAGCCGTGTTTGCGTCCAACATGTGTACTCCATAGAAATCGTTAGTGTATGTAGCAGAGGTTTGTGCAGTCCAGTTAGTTCCATTGTAAACATAAATTGCTCCTGAAGCACCAACAAATACTCCTTTAGAAGCACTTGCAAATGAAATTCCACGAATATCGCTTGAATTAGTAGAAGTAACATTAGACCAAGTCGAACCATTGGATAATTTCATAAATCTACCTTGATAACCTCCAACATAAATTGTTTTATCATCAAAAGCATAAACAGTATATAAAGCCGAATTACTTGAATTAGTAACGCTTGTCCAATCTGTGCCGTTATATTTAATTACATTTCCTGATTTACCAACTGCCCAAGCGACAGTAGGGCTTACAAAATGTACTGAGTTGATATCTGTTGTCAATCCACTAGTACCAACTTTCCATGTACCAGTATATTGATCAACTACGCCAGTTGCTCCAACAGCAAATGCGGCGGTAGAAGATTTGGCACTGACACCGAATAGAATATTACTCTGTAGGGATGTTACCACCGACCAAGAAGCACCGTTTAAGATGCTTAATTGAACCGTTGTAGCAGTACTTTTACATGAATTAGCGGATGCAGTCACGTAGAATGAATAAGTTCCGATAGCAGTTTTACCTGTATTTAAAGAAGTTCCTATTCCTACTTGTTGGGTAAGAGCTTGATCACTGTACCAATTGATTGTTGTACCATTGATTGCATTTACATTCAGATTTGGTATGTATCCACCTTCATAAGCAGTTTGATTTCCAGTAGAAATTGGAGCTAATGGACTTTTTAAAATTGTTAGTACTACTTTAGTTGCAAGACTTGAAATTCCATTACTTGTTTGTGTAGCATAATAGGTATAAACACCCTCTGTCGTTTTTCCAGTTGCTAGGGTTGATCCTGAAAACACTAAATTTTGCAATGTACTATCTGCATACCAAGAAATGTTGGATCCAGTAGCCGAAAGTGATGGAATTACAACACCCTCACATACTGCTGATGGTGAAGAACACACTGGAGCTTCTGGCGCTTGTAATGAAATCGTAACTATATAATTTTTTGTGGTGTTATTTTCTGCTTTGACCACATAAATTACCGGATTTGTAAAATCTACCAAAGTTACACCACTTGTTTGTGCTGCTGAATTAACCGTAACCGTTGCCAAAGAAGAAATCGAGAAATTAGCTTTCAAACTCGCACGATTCGTTGCATTTGGAACTGTTACTGTGATGGTTGTTCCATTAATTGTTGCTGTCACCGATGGATTAGAGAATCCAAAAGTTAAGATGTCTTTTTGATCACTTGGTGTACTGGAAGAAATAGTCACAGTAACCTTGTATTGTTTTTTAGAACCATCTTCAGCAGTAACGGTATAAATTAGAGGGTTTGTATAATTGTTTTGTGAGAGACCACTGGTTTGTGCTACAGACTGAACAGTTACGGTTGATAACAAAGAAGCTGTAAAGTTTGCAGTCAATGCACTTATATTCGTTCCAAAAGGAACAGTTACAGAAATAAGTGTATCATTGATCACACCCGTCATCGCAGGACTCACAAAACTAAAGGCAGAAATTTCTTTCGCTGTACTTTTCACTACGGGATTCACTGTTAAGGTAATTGATGTCGCTAAACTTTTACAACCTAAAACTGTTTGAGTTGCATAATATGTTGTTGTTCCTAAAACAGGTGAACTTGGAGAATACGAATTTCCAGTTGCTAGAACGGTAGACAAGTTAGCATTTGAATGCCACGTGATTTTACCTCCCAACACACTTAACGGTACTAGTACACTACCTTGTGTAATTGTTTGATTTCCTGAAGAAGTTGGGGCAACAGGAAGATCACGTATTGTTAAAGTCACAGCAGTTGCGACACTTTCATTGTTGTTTTGTGTATCTGTTACATAATAAGTATACGTACCCACATTGCTTTCTGTCGAGGTAAAAGAATTTCCTGTACCTACGACTGTTTTCAAGGTAACGTCGCTGTACCATTTTACGGATGTTCCAGAAGTTGCGAACGCAGGAACTGTTTCACCTTTACAAATAACCATTGGAGAAACCATTGGAGGAACTACGTTACTTACCTTATTAGTATACTGCAGAATTGTTCCAGCTGCACCAACAGCAAAACCATGATTTGCGTCACTGAATGCGATGCTATTTAAGGCATTCGTAGTTCCACTCGCAACTTTTGTCCATGAAGTTCCATCACAATGTAATAATACACCACCATCACCTACGGCCCAACCATCCGTTGCACTTGTAAAGTATACTGAACGTAGTGTTGTAGTAACTCCACTGGTCATAGTAGACCATTTTGTTCCATTATATTTAACTATAATTCCACTCGTTCCAACTGCCCAAGCATTAGAAGGATCCAACATGAATACCCCATTAAAATCATTTAATACCGATAAATCTTTTTGTTCAGTCCAAGTAGTTCCATCATACATATAAATATACCCTGATGTAGCAACATAAACACCTTTTGATTTATTTGCAAAAGATAACCCTTTGATATCTCCATATATATTGGTCGAAACAGTTGACCAATACGTACCATTATTTTTAATCAATTTACCAGCCGCACCAGCCGCCCAAATAGTTGCTGAATCAACGACGAAAACAGTGTTTAGTGCTGCGCTTGTTAGCACTGTAGAAGCAGACGTACTATTCGCTGCTGTCCAAGTTGACCCATTATATTTTAAGACCTTACCACTTTTACCAACCGCCCAAGCAGTTTTTGAATTTAAAAAATGTACTGAATTAATATCTGTTGCTAAACCACTAGTTGTCGCGATCCAAGAAGTCCCTTTATATTGATCCATTACCCCTGACGCTCCAACAGCAATTACATTCGCACTTGTAGCTGCAGAAACACCGTATAAGATAGTTGACTGAACAGTTGTAATGGAAGTCCACGTTGAAGGTGCATTGTTCAACGTAATTTTAATCGCTGTTGAAGTACCTTTACATCCACCTATAGATGCAGATACATAATACGTATAAATTCCTGCGGAAGTTCCTGCGGAAGTGTACGTTGAGCCTGTAGCAACTGATTGGGTAAGCGCAAGATCACTATACCAAGTTATCGTTGATCCTTGCTCGGCAGAAGCAGATAAATTTGGAATTGCTCCTCCAACATAAGCAGATTGATCCCCTCCAGATACAGGAGCAGATGGTAAAGAAATGATTGTTAACGTATCAGTAATTGCTGCACTTTCTACATTATTTAGGGTTTGAGTTACATAATAAATATAAGACCCTGCTTTCGTTTGTCCTGTTACAAAAGAATTTCCCGTTCCTGCTACATTTGTCAAGCCAGCATCAGAATACCATTTAATTGAAGTACCTGTAGCGGTTAAATTAGGAATTGTAGAACCTTCACATGCTTTATTCGATACTGTTACTGTAGGACTAACTGGTGGAGCTAATTTTACAGTAACTAAAAAGTTTTTCGTAGAGCCATCTTCAGCTGTAATGGTGTAAATTTTACTAGAAGAAAAATCATTAGGCGTAGATCCACTTTTTTGAATAACTCCTTGAATACTAGCTGTCGCACCAGCAGACAAACCAAATGTAGCAACAAGATTGGTTAAGTTCGTCGCATTTGGAACGGTAATAGTAATTGCATTCCCTTGAATAGAAGCTGTTGCATTTTGGTTAGTAAACTGAAATGAAGTCACTTCTTTCGCTGAACTTTTATCAAGAGATAAAGAAACAGTTTCAATTGCAATGTCATCCAAATACAATCCATCTCTGTTTAACACAGCATCAGAAATTAAATTAAAACGAATCAACACGTTAGAACCAATATAACTATCCAAACTTATATCTTCTTGAACCCATGTTGATTTTACACCATCAAAAATGATGTCACTTCCTTGAGTTTCTGTACCTACTTTAGAATATTTACCACAAAGTGATTGCCAAGAAGAACCATTATTTGTAGAAATCTGCACTTTAAATAAATCCATCCCTGCTTCGATATCCCATTTCGCTTTGAATTTCAATGCTGCATGTGTAACCCCTGCAAGACTCACTCCTGACTTCAAAGTTAAGGTCTTATTAGTACTAGAAGAATAATTACCTGAAGGAGAATCCGTCACACACGATGGTGTAGAATTATATGCGCCTGTAGTTACTTGAAATCCGGAAGTATTCCATTTTGCTAATGAAGACATATCGTCTGAAAAAGCCTGTACAGGCGTACCATAAATTTTAGTAATGGTATCTACAATTGTGTACGAACCATTCGATATTGCTATTGAATAAGAAAAAGTTTGACCTGCTAGTATGGATGAAGAAAGTGTGATTGCAATAGAATCCAATTTCGTTTCTAAAATCGATAGACCATTGTAAGATTTTGCAGTTCCAACACTCAATACATTTGAAACTGGAGCTAAAGTAACAGAGAAATTTCCATCGTTAGCCATTCCAAAACGTTTGACATTGTATTTACCATAAATAGTAGTAGAAGATGAAATTTTTGGAGAAATATCCTCCACTGTGGCATATTGCCCTGCGAAAAGTGCTGCCTCGATATTTTGCAGTAAATTTTCTCTACAAATCGGAACTATTTTATCTTGAGTTGGCCAAAATCCATCAATAAAAGCTCCTGATTCTGGAGTCATAGAGATAATTTTGTTTTTTGTTCCTTGTTCTCCATACATCCAGTCGTCTGAATCACCGTTTACTACGTATCCAACTGTTTTATTTCCAATACCATATAAATAGTGATTTTCAGCAGTTAATTTTTGCGCAAAATTATCATACAACGTTGAGTCAGGAGTAAATTTATTCTCTTCAGGTCCCCATGGATAAATCAACAAATTTCCAAAAGTATGGTAGTTTAAAGCCAGTAAGAAATTATGACTTTCACAAAAACTCTTGATTGTTGAAGTTTCGATTTCAGAAAAAGCATTTGGACCTCTATATGCTTCAGAATATTTACTACCTGAAGATCCTTGATCATCAAATCCCCAATCTTTTCCGTAGTTACGGTTTAAGTCAACGCCATAACTTCCTTTACGGTTTTTACGCCACATACCTCCTCCACTCGGATTAGTACCTTCGTTATACTTATATCCATCTGGGTTTACACAAGGTACTAGATACAATTCTGTATTATCTACAATGTGTTTGATAGTAGCATCTTTGGAATAATTCTCCAACATATACCACATAAAATACATCAATTGAGAAATAGATGCTGGTTCTCTGGAGTGATGTAAAGCAGTATACAAAACTTCAGGTTCCGTTTCATTTACGGAAGGATTATCAGATATTCTTACATAATAAATAGGGTTTCCATCAAGTGTTGTCGCTAAAGATTGTTTCACAGAAATTAAGTTCGGATATAATTGTGCCATTTTATCCAAATCAGCTTTCATTTCATTGAAGGTATAATAACCACCCATGGAACCTAAATTGAAGTTCTCTGGATTTTGAACATTGCCCATTTTAGAGTTACAACCGGTCGTATTTAAGTTAACGCCTCGATTTTGAGCCAATCTATTTCGTTTTTTGAAATCCGCAGCAACATCATCTACCAATACTTCGTAACTGAAATTATTGTTTTTCATGATTGCAATTTCAGTAGCTGAGAAATCAGAAGTAAAAGATACACCTTCACGATAAAGGCCATGATCAATACCTACTCCAAGTGCCGCAAGACGTGTTAATTCATTTGGTTTTGCATCCAAATTAATTTTTACTTTAGAATATTTTGTGTTTTGCGCAAACGAAGAAATGGAAAACAAACTCGTTGCAAAAACCAAGAATAAAATAAATTTTTTCATAAATCTATAATTAATAAACAATTAGCCCAATTTAAAAGGCGCTCAAATTTACGAATTTTAAATTAATTTGTTTAAAGAAAAATAAGGACCATTTTTCTACCTTTGACTATGACAAAAAAATCGCTGGCTTGGATCTACCTACTACTTCTTGGAATTATCTGGGGAGGATCCTTTATTCTTATGAAACGTGGTATGCATGCCATGGATGGAACAGATTTATTTAGTAGCTCCCAAGTTGCAGCATTAAGAATGGTCATTGCAGGATTGGTTCTTCTTCCGATCACTTTAATGAACCTAAAACGCCTAAAACAAAAAAAAGATTTAATTTTCTTTGCCTGTGTGGGTTACTTTGGAAACTTTTTTCCCGCTTTTTTATTCACCTATGCTGAAACAGGATTATCCTCTGGTTTGACTGGTGTCATGAATAGTTTGACCCCTATTTTCACCATACTCATTGGATTTATGGTGTTTAAACATACCATTTCCAAATTTCAATTTTTAGGACTAGTTATTGCGGTTGTAGGTGTTATATTATTGATTTTAGGAGGAGAAAATGTTTCTTTTTCTGGTAATTTGAATCAAATTGTTGCGGTGGCAGCTGCTACCTTATGTTATGCCATTTCAGTGAATGTGATAAAATACAAACTTGCAGAATACAAAGCCATTGAAATCGCTTCTATAGCCTTTGGAACGACTTTAATTCCGAGTGCAATCATCACCCATTTTAGTGGAGCTATTGATTTTCTTCAACAAGAACCAAAAGCTTTGGAAGGAGTAGGATTTATATCCATTTTAAGTGTGGTCGGAACGGTCATTGCTTTGTTTTATTTTAATAAATTAATTGCAATTTCCTCCACTATTTTCGCAAGTAGTGTTACTTATATCATTCCTATTGTCGCACTATTTTTCGGTTTATCCGATGGGGAATCCATTCATTATTTACAAGTACTTGCTATGTTCGTTGTATTGGGCGGCGTATTTATGGTGAATCGTGTAGGGACGAAACGCATTGCGTCCCTACACAAAAATTAATTATTTTTATAAAAAATCAATCATGCAAAACACACAAAATTATATCCAAAACAACAAAGAAAAATTCTTGAATGAATTAATGGATTTGTTACGTATTCCTTCTATTTCTGCAGATCCGGCATATGCTACAAATGTACATGACGCTGCTCAATCCGTAGCAGATCATTTGACTTCTGCAGGTGCGGATAACGTAACTATCTACCAAACCAACGGATATCCTATTGTGTATGGTGAGAAATTGATTGATCCAAGTTTACCGACCGTATTGGTTTACGGACATTACGATGTTCAACCTGCGGATCCGTTAGAATTATGGGATAGTCCTGCGTTTGAGCCTGTGATTAAAACAACAGCCATTCACCCAGAAGGTGCAATTTTTGCACGAGGTGCGTGTGACGATAAAGGCCAGATGTTTATGCACGTGAAAGCATTCGAAGCGATGGTAAAATCTGGAGAACTAGCATGTAATGCGAAGTTCATGATTGAAGGTGAAGAAGAAGTAGGAAGTGTACATTTGGGAACCTTCATTGAAGAATACAAAGAATTATTAAAAGCAGATATCATCCTAGTTTCCGATACTGGTATGTTAGCGAATGATACGCCATCGATCACAACAGGATTAAGAGGATTGAGTTATGTAGAAGTGGAAGTTACGGGACCAAACCGTGATTTACATTCAGGGTTGTATGGAGGTTGCGTAGCGAATCCTATCAATATTCTTGCAAAAATGATTGCGTCTTTACACGATGAGAATAACCACATTACTATTCCTGGATTTTATGACAAAGTAGAAGAGTTAACGCGTGCAGAACGCGATGAAATGGCAAAAGCTCCTTTTAGCCACGATGCCTACTGTAAAGCCTTAGACATAAACAACGTCTATGGTGAAGCGTCCTACTCAACCATGGAACGTGGTTCGATTCGTCCAACCTTAGATGTAAATGGAATTTGGGGGGGATATACAGGAGAAGGAGCTAAAACGGTAATCGCTTCCAAGGCGTATGCTAAAATTTCGATGCGTTTGGTACCTCATCAAGTGCCAGATGAAATTACAGAATTATTTAAATCACATTTTGAAAGTATTGCTCCAGCAGGAACGAAAGTAGTTGTTACACCTCATCATGGTGGAGATCCTGTGGTTACACCGGTAGATTCGATTGCTTGCCAAGCTGCAAGCAAGGCGTATGAAACCACTTTTGGTAAACCTGCAATCCCTGTTCGCAGTGGAGGTAGTATTCCAATTGTTGCCCTGTTTGAAAAAGTATTGGGACTAAAAACAGTCATGATGGGATTCGGATTGGATAGCGATGCTATTCACTCACCAAACGAACATTATGGATTGTTTAATTACTACAAAGGGATAGAGACGATACCGTATTTCTATAAGAACTTTGCCGAGATGACGAAGTAGGATTTGAGATGGTTGGTTGATATTTTTAGCGCCGAGGAAAAGAGAGATTTGTGAAGTAGATGCTGAAATTAAAGGACGCAGAGTTTTTCTAACGCTGTTAGAAAATGAAACTATTTATTTTGACTTCGTCAAAATCTCTGCGAACTCGGAAACACTAATATGTTAAGAAACTCAAAAAAACTCTGCGCAAACAAATTAGAACTCATATGAAAATGAATAATGGTTAAAAATGAAGAAAAATTGTCTTAAAGAACCAATCCCAGAAATCAGGGATGCAGCAAGATTATTAGACGCAGCAGTCACAGCACATAAATTAGGTAAATATCATTTAGCTGAAGAATTAATTATATTAGCTGATATGCCAATTATTAGAGAATGGACTGAATCAATTTGGGGTATTGGAGGAATTTATAGTCAACTCAAACAAAAAATAGGTGAACCATCTGTTTTTGAAAAAGAAAAAAGAGATTCACTTCGAATGCCAAATAAATTAGGAGAGAAAGAGTTATTAGAACGAGATGGATATAATTGTAGGTTTTGTGGAATTCCAGTAATTCGAAAAGAGATTCGTGAAAAATTAAAAAGTTTATACCCAAATTCATTAAAATGGGAATCTAAAAATATAAATCAACACGCTGCTTTTCAAGCTATGTGGGTTCAATTTGACCATCTAGTTCCTCATGCTAGAGGGGGTAAAACATCTTTAGAAAATATGGTGATTACTTGTGGACCTTGTAATTATGGAAGAATGAATTTTTTGTTAGAAGAAGTTGATGTTGAATTACCAGAAATAAAATTTACTAAAGATCCAAATTGGGATGGTTTAGAAAGAGTTCTAAAGTAATCAATGAAAACTTTAAATTTGAAGTAATTTCAGATAAACGAAAAAAACATCCATGAAATCCTTCGTCACTCGTCTCACGTCACTCGTCGCTTTTATCCTTTTAATATCTTCCTGCTCGCTTGTCAACGATGTGAAATTCAAAAACGTTTCTAATATTACTCCAACATTTGAAAATAAAGAGTTGGTATTGAAATTAGATGTACAAGTGCAAAATGACAATTTCTATGCAGTTAAATTGCAAAATTCTGCGTTGAAAATCAGCATCGATGAAAAAGAATTGGGAGATTTAACCTTAGCAGAAAAGGTACTATTTAAACGCAAAAGCGATAACTCCTATCCAGTCAAACTTAAAGTAAAATTAGCGGATGGAGCACTTTTTATGCTCTTGCGAAACGCATTCAAAAAAGAAGTAGCAATCAACATTCAAGGAACATTGAAAGGCTCAGTTCTGGGTATTCCAAAAACGATAGCCATTAATGAAACCAAGACCATTGATGGAAACTTGTTAAAATCACTTTCTAACTAAAAACAGGTAGGTATGCAAGATATTTACGACTTAAAAGAACACTTAGCGCAAACCATTCGTGCATATCATGCCAAAGGTTGGTCGCCAGCAACATCCACTAACTATTCCTTCCGTGAAAATACAGAAGCGGATGTTATTTACGTTTCTCGTTCGGGTATTGACAAATCCCAATTTCACGAAGAAGATTTTATGCGTGTTGCCATGGATGGTCACCCAGTACTTGAAGACCGTGGAATCAAACCATCTGCTGAAACATTGATTCACTGTGTATTGTATCGCTTATTCCCAGAGAATACGGTGATTTTACATAGTCATTCGGTTTATTCGGTTCTAAATTCTCAACTATTTGAAGAAAGCATACCGTTTGAAGGCTATGAAATCCAAAAAGGTTTCGCAGGACAAACAACCCACGACAATAAAATTCATATTCCAATTTTACCAAATTCACAAGATATGGTTGAATTTTCAGAATGGATGGAAGCACGTAAAGATGAATTTCAACACCATGCATTTGTGATTCGCAACCACGGAACCTATGCTTGGGGTAAAAATTTGTTTGAAGCAAAAAGACATTTAGAGACCTTGGAGTATTTGTTGGAAGTGAATTATAAATTGAAAGCGATAAAATAGAATAATATAATTATTACATTCGAAGTGATATATTTTCCCTCCTCCAGGAGGGATTAAGGGAGGTGAAAAATCTATCACCCTCCTTAATCCTCCCTCAAGGGAGGAAATCAAAACCTCAACTATGAACAACAACATAAAAAGACAAGAATTACTAGTACGTCGCGAGGAATCTCAATTAGGAGGTGGACAAACACGTATCGACAAACAACATAGTCAAGGAAAATTGACCGCGCGTGAGCGTATCGAATTGTTATTAGATGAAAGTTCATTTCAAGAAATTGGAATGTTCATTACACATCGTTCGACTTATTTTGGGTTGGATGAACAACATTATCCCGGAGATGGTGTCGTGACAGGATATGGTACAATTCATGGTCGTATGGTATATGTTTTTTCCCAAGATTTTACTGTACTTGGAGGTTCATTGTCTGAAACACATGCGGAGAAAATTTGTAAAATTATGGATTTGGCTGTTAAGAACGGAGCGCCAGTGATAGGATTGAACGATTCAGGAGGAGCACGTATCCAAGAAGGAGTTGTTTCCTTAGCTGGTTATGCGGATATATTTTACCGTAACACACGTGCTTCAGGAGTAATTCCACAAATCAGCGTGATCATGGGACCTTGTGCAGGTGGTGCGGTGTATAGTCCTGCGTTGACAGACTTCGTTTTTATGGTAGAAGATACTTCTTATATGTTTGTTACAGGACCAAATGTGGTCAAGACGGTAACGCACGAAGAAGTTACTTCTGAAGATTTAGGAGGAGCAAAAACCCATGCTGAAAAATCTGGTGTTACGCACTTTACTTCTGCGAACGATGTTACGACCTTGCGTCAAGTACGTGATTTTATGACCTATTTACCACAAAATTATGGGGAATATGCGCCAACAACCTCTTTTGAATTTTCAAAAAATAAATTAAACCATATACAAAATATACTTCCAGATAATGCTTCGTTTCCTTACGATATTCGTGAGGTAATTGAATGTGTGATTGATGACGAATCTTTCCGTGAAGTGCATGCAGACTTTGCTACAAACATTGTGGTCGGTATGGCACGTTTGGAAGGAAGAACGATTGGTGTGATTGCCAATCAACCACAATCGATGGCAGGAGTATTAGACATTGATTCCTCCCGTAAAGGAGCACGTTTTGTTCGTTTCTGTGACTCTTTTAATATTCCATTATTGGTTTTTGAAGATGTCCCAGGATTCTTGCCAGGAACTGATCAAGAATGGAGAGGTATTATTTCACACGGTGCGAAGTTGTTGTATGCATTTTCAGAAGCGACTGTTCCACGTGTGACTGTTATTACCCGTAAGGCATACGGAGGTGCATACGACGTAATGAA
>CANCJF010000044.1 GCA_947378245.1 Bacteroidota bacterium | reverse complement strand
AATGATACCCCCTGTTTCTTGTGGAATGAGTTATAAGGTAAATTTATTTTAAATTTTACTATATTTAAATCACTTTACAAACTAAAGGGACAAGAGAGAAATTGACGCATTTTACTGAGATTCGAGGCCGCAGAGGGAATCTAACTGCGTTAGATTTGCTAGGAGTGAATAAAGATATGAAAATTAAAGTAGAACATAAGATTTCCCTCCTTGAGGAGGGATTAAGGGAGGTGATAAGTTGAAATGTAAATGATTTATTTACAGATTAATCCTCTAAAATACTTGGATTCAATTTCAAAATTAATATTATATTCTTTTTGATCTATAATTGTTCAATAATGGGATCTATTATATTTACTACCACCAGTCAGTCTTACTTTTTTCTTCCAACAAATCGAATGACGGATCCCGTTCCGTTATGGTAGTCACCCTCTTGAAGGTCTATAATTTCTTGTTTTAGTAGAAGCCATTCGTAGTTTGGGAAGTCGTGTTGAATTTCTTCGATTGAAAATAACATTGCGATATCTTTTGGTCCGCCGACGTTTGGATTTAATGCTAAGTATTCCAAATGATTTTTGCTAAATGCTTCAAATAGGATCGTTCCTCCAGGTTTGAGTAGTTTGTCTAATTTTTGGTGATAGCTTGATTTGATCGCTGCTGGGAAATGAGCATAAATTAATGCGATTGTATCGAATTGGTTGGCTTTAAAATCGAGTTCTGGGAGTTGACCAATTTGGTAATTTAAAGTAACAAGCTGTTGTTCTGCTAAGTGTAAAGCTTTCTTTTTACCTTCTTGACTGATATCGAATGCAAAAACATTCCATCCTTTACGAGCAGCATAACAAGCATTTCTTCCTTCGCCTTCTGCAGCGAAAAGTATGGTTCCAGGTGTAAGTAAATTTAATTGAGTTTTCAGAAAATCATTAGGTTCTGTTCCATATGCAAATGCATCTTTTCCAAAACGATCTTCCCAAGTTTTTGTCCAGTTGTCCATTTTTTATTCTTTATTTTCGTAAAATTTTCTCCATGGTTCGTCCTTTGGCAAGTTCGTCCACTAATTTATCTAAATAGCGTACCTGTTGTGTGAGTGGATTCGTGATTTCCTCGATACGGTAACCGCAAATAACACCCGTAATTTGTGAAGCATTTGGGTTTAGTTTTGATTGATGGAAAAACGACTCAAAATTTACTTTTTCCTGAATGTGTGTTTCAATTTTCGCATTATCAAATCCAGTTAACCAAGTGATGACTTCATTTAATTCTGCTTGGGTACGTCCTTTTTTTTCAATTTTGGTAAGGTATAACGGATAAACAGAAGAAAAAAGCATTGTAGCTATTCGTTGGTTGTGGGTGTCTGTGGTGTTCATTTTAGCGCATTAAAATTGAGGCGTTAAATTACAAAAATCAACTTGAATTTTAGGGATTTATAATTTTTTAGTTACCAATTAAACCCGAGAATGAACATGTTAGCGATTCCTTCGCGTGTTCCATTGTTTTGAAAATGTGATTTACCGTAAAAAAGTCGGTATTGTAGGTCGATGGAACAATGTTTTATTTTTATGATTTCATAACCTGTAGCAAAAGTGAATGCTGGTGCACCGGTGTAAAATCCGGCGGTTTTTGGATCTTTCACAGTATAAAATGCAGGAGCGTCAAATGTTAATCCACTTCCACCTAATAACCACCATTTTGGGGTTACCCACCATTGTCCAGCCAGGATAAAGGCTTCAAATCCCCTGTCTTTTTGATGGTATTTATAATTCGCTCCTGGTAATAATGCGAGTAACGCAAAACGATTATTGAAGCGATACCCAACCTTGATGTTTGGAATCGTGGTTGAAAATGTAGTTTGAGAAGTATCATTTGCACGTAAATGAAGCGTTCCAGCGCCAATTCCGAGTCCGATGAAGAATTTTTTTGAATTTGTTGGTTGCTCTTTATCAGTAGTTTGAGCAAAAGAAATACTTGCTATAAAGCATAAGAGGAAGAGAGTGGTTTTTTGCATTTTATTGATGTTTATATTTTTAAACTAATATCCCTTAATCTTTAGGAAGATAATCTTTAAATTTAATTTTTCCCCAAAGTTCTTTATGGTAATTCAATTTTTCCACTTTATTTGGGTTGGATGTATGGTAAGATACTCCAGCGTCTTTGTGAAGGTAATATTTCTTCGTTTTTTGATCATATTTAAAAGTATAAATTCTCGACCATCGCCAGTTACTTCCTCCGTAATGTTCAATGGAAAAGTAATTCTTTTTTGCAACTAAACCAGCGTAGGGATCGCCAAAAGCACCTCCATCATTTTTGGATAATACAATACTGTCATTTTTTTCCGCTAATCGATATCCTCCTTCTTTTATCCCTTCTAAGATGTAAATTGGCCGTAGGGTTTCACCTATTTCTGCTACTTCTTCGTTTTTGTCTTTTAAAACGAGTAGATAATCAATTATTCCATCTAAATTCAAATCACATTTCAAAGAGTCTTTCAATAAATATCCTTCCGGAGTAAATGAAGAAAGTGAATTAGATTGTGATAATGTATTGAAAATGTTAGTGATTATTATTAATGTAAGCGTAATTAAGTGTTTCATGGAGTATAGATTTCATCAAAATAACTATTCTCTAAAATCTATTTTCCTTTCAATTCCATCGCTTTAAGGGTGTTGATCATCAAAGAAGCAATCGTCATAGGTCCTACGCCCCCCGGAACAGGGGAGATCGAAGAGCATTTTGGTGCTACTTCATCAAAACGTACATCTCCAACTAATTTCCAGCCACTTTTTTTAGTAGCGTCTTCTACACGTGAAGTTCCAACATCAATTACAACAGCACCGGGCTTAACCATGTCTGCAGAAACAAACTCAGGTTGACCTAAAGCAGCTATTAAAATGTCAGCTGTCAAACAAATTTCTTTAAGGTTTTGAGTATGTGAATGAGTAAGTGTTACCGTACAGTTTCCAGGATTGGTGTTACGCGTTAACATAATACTTAAGGGAGTACCAACAATGTTCGAACGACCGATAATTACACAATGTTTTCCTTCGGTTTGTATTCCATTTCGGTGCATTAACTCCAAAATGCCTGCAGGTGTAGCAGATAAGAACCCTGGTAGGTTCAAGACCATATTACCAACATTAAAAGGGTGAAAACCATCTACATCTTTCTTAGGGTCAATAGCAAGGGTCACTTTCATCTCATCTATGTGAGCAGGTAAGGGGAGTTGGACAATGAAACCATCGATACTTGTATCTTCATTGAGTTGTTGTACACGACGTAGCAAGGTTTCTTCTGAAACAGAATCATCGTAACGAATAAGTGTGCTTTCAAAACCACATTCTTCGCATGCTTTCACTTTCGCCGCAACGTAGGTCATTGAACCACCATCCGTACCAACCAAAATTGCAGCTAAATGAGGGATTTTCTTGCCAGCAGCTTTTCTATCTTTTACTGCTTGTGCTAATTCTTGTTTGATCGCTGTTGCAGTTGCCTTCCCGTCGAGTATATTCATCTTAAATGGCTTGTAATAAGTTGCGTAGATTTACCTTCTGATCAATCAATTGATGAAGTTCAGCAATCGATACACGTATTTGTTGCATGGTGTCTCTGTCTCTAACTGTTACTGTGTTGTTTTCCATTGTTTCATGATCTACCATCACACAGAAAGGTGTTCCAATCGCATCTTGGCGACGGTAACGTTTTCCAGGAGAATCTTTCTCATCGTATTGACATTGGAAATCATACTTTAACACATCAAAAATTTCACGTGCTTTTTCTGGCAAACCATCTTTACGTGTCAAAGGCATAATTGCTACTTTATACGGTGCTAATGCATGAGGTAATGCTAAAACAACACGTTCTGAGCCATCTTCTAATTTTTCTGTGTTAAGAGAGTTACTCATCACCGCTAAAAACATACGATCTAATCCAACAGATGTTTCGACTACATATGGAACATAACTTTCGTTTAATTCTGGGTCGAAGAATTGTAATTTTTTACCGGAAAATTCTTCATGTTGTTTTAAATCAAAATCGGTACGTGAGTGAATACCTTCTAATTCTTTGAATCCCATAGGGAAGTCAAACTCTATATCACACGCTGCATTTGCATAATGTGCTAATTTAATATGATCGTGCAAACGATAAGCTTCATCGCCTAAACCAAGAGCTTTGTGCCATTTTATACGTGTTTCTTTCCAGTATTCGTACCATTTCATCTCTTCCCCTGGACGTACAAAAAATTGCATCTCCATTTGTTCAAATTCACGCATACGGAAGATAAATTGTCTTGCAACAATCTCGTTACGAAATGCTTTGCCAATTTGAGCAATTCCAAAAGGAATTTTCATTCTACCGGATTTTTGAACATTTAAAAAGTTTACAAAAATACCTTGGGCGGTTTCCGGTCTTAAGTAAATAGTTGCAGCATCACCAGCAACAGAACCTAATTCTGTAGAAAACATCAAGTTGAATTGACGTACTTCCGTCCAATTTTTAGAACCGCTAATTGGGCAAACAATTTCTAGATCTACAATCAATTGCTGAACCCCTTCTAAATCATTGTTTCCTAAAGTCGTACGCATACGATCTTCAATTTCAGTGATTTTTTGCACATTTCGCAATACATTTGGATTGGTAGCAATAAATTGATCTTTGTCGAATACCTCTCCAAATTTCTTAGAAGCTTTTTCAACTTCTTTGTTGATTTTTTGACGTATTTTCTCGATGTGTTCTTCAATTAAAACATCCGCACGGTATCTCTTTTTTGAATCTTTATTGTCAATCAATGGATCATTAAAAGCGTCCACGTGACCAGAAGCTTTCCAGGTTGTTGGGTGCATGAAAATTGCAGAGTCAATCCCTACTATATTTTCGTGCATTTGTGTCATGGATTTCCACCAATATGATTTGATGTTATTTTTTAACTCAGAACCTAACTGACCATAATCATAGGTTGCTGCTAAACCGTCATATATTTCAGAGGATGGGAATACATATCCATACTCTTTTGCGTGGGAAATTACTTCCTTTAATTTGTCTTCTTTTTGTTCCATGTTACAAAAGTAAAAGAAGTCTGAATAAATTGAGAGAATGTTGTTAATTTTCTTGAAAAAAAATAGGCGCTTAATACAACATATAACAAAGTACTAATTTAATTAGTAAATTTGTTGAGCAAAAAAATGTTTTATGAAAAAAATGATCTTAAGTGCTTCAGTTTTATTGATTTCATCCATGTCGATAGCTCAATCTCCAGCACAAAAAACAGTTTCAAAGAAAAATAGCAATGAAACTTCGATAGCTTTTAAAAATCAATTAGATAGTGTTTCTTATTTAATTGGAAGAATCTTAGCTGAAAATGTATTGCGTGATTTATCGAATGGTAATAAAGAATTAGTTATAAAAGGGTTGTCCGATCGTTTAAATGATCAACCTAGTTTGTGTAATGATCCGCAAAATAAAACGATTAGTGCTTATTTTAAAAAGGTCGAAGAGGTTAAAAAAGCTGAATTAGCAAAAGAGGGTTTTAAAGCAAGAGAAGAAGGAATAGTTTTTTTGAATAATAATAAAACAAAACCAAACATTCAGACTACTTCTAGTGGTTTACAATATCAAGTTGTTGTCATGGGGAAAGGTGAAAAGCCTAAAGCGACTGATCAAGTTACGGTGCATTATCATGGGACCACAACAGAAGGAAAAGTATTTGATAGTTCTGTAGAACGTGGTGAACCAGCTACATTTGGTTTAAATCAAGTAATTAAAGGTTGGACTGAAGGATTGCAATTAATGCCTGCAGGCTCAAAATTTATTTTTTACATACCTCAAGAATTGGCTTATGGAGAACAATCTCCTTCTCCAGCAATTAAACCATATTCGGTTTTGATTTTTGAAGTAGAATTAATTAAAGTTAACTAACTACCATGAAATTACTAAGTGCATTTTTATTCTGTATTGTTTTTTTTTCTGGGGTGTTTTCTCAAAATTTGGAGCATGGTTTGTATGCTAAATTTGAAACGACCAAAGGAGAAATATTGATCAAGTTAGAAGATGAAAAGGCACCACAAACAGTTGCTAATTTTGTTGGTTTATCTGAAGGTAATTATCATTTTGCAGGAAAAACGTTTACGAAACCATTTTATGATAGCTTAAAGTTTCATCGTGTCATAGCAAACTTTATGATACAAGGTGGATGTCCTTTGGGTACGGGAAGCGGTGATCCAGGTTATAAGTTTCACGATGAGTTTGATCCTTCTTTAAAACATGACGGACCTGGGGTTTTATCTATGGCAAATTCAGGTCCGAATACCAATGGAAGTCAATTTTTCATTACGCATGTAGCAACTCCTTGGTTGGATAATAAACATTCTGTTTTTGGACATGTAGTTCAAGGTCAGGATGTGGTGAACAAAATTGTTCAAAATGACATGATATTACATGTAACGATTCAACGTGTTGGTCATCATTACAAACATTACGACGCTACAAAAGCGATTGAAAACAAACGTGCAGTTCATACACGTGCAGTCTTAGATACAGCCTTATTAACTTATCCAAAGGCCCAGCAATTTCCTTCTGGGTTGACATATGTTTTAGAAGGTAAAATAAAAGGTGAAAAACCGAAAGTAGGTGATACTGTGGTGGTACATTATACAGGTTATTTATTGAATGGTAATAAATTTGAGTCTTCCAAAGATGGAGAAGCAACTCCTATTTCTTTTGTATATAAAGTTCAAGGGATGATTCCTGGATTTGAAGAAGCAGTGGGTTTATTAAGTAAAGGTGGGAAAGGACGTTTTTATATGCCTTATTACCTAGCATATGGACATAGAAACACAGGTTCAATCAAAGCTTATTCAGATTTAATTTTTGATATTGAATTAGTAGATATCAAACCAACAAATAGCGGAGTAATAAAATCTAAAACATGGTTTCAAAAAATATTTTCTCGTCATACAAAGTAATATTAATTGTAGGACTTTTTTTTCGTATTCTAACTGCAATTTTTTCAGAGGGATATGGAATGCATGATGACCATTTTTTGACGATAGAAGCTTCTTCTTCTTGGGCAAATAATTACGATTATAACCATTGGTTACCATGGACAGAAGGTAGTACAGGGAAGCCGGAAGGTCATAGTTTTACCTATGTAGGATTAAACTACCTTTTCTTTGCTAGCTGTAAATTGATAGGGTTAAATGACCCTAAGATATTAATGATTTTCAATAGATTATTACATGCATTGCTTTCTATGTTGGTAGTCTATTTTGGGATAAAAATTACAGAAAAAGTTTCAAATCGTAAAAATGCAATTAACGTAGGGTGGATTTTAGCATTATTGTGGCTAATGCCCTTTATGTCTGTTCGTAATTTAGTTGAAATGGCTTCTATTCCATTTTTAATGTGGGGAATATGGTTTTTATTAGAAGCAAAGGGTAGAAGTGCTTTTGTTTATGGTGGAGCTTTAATTGGATTGGCTATATCATTTAGATATCAAGTTGCAATCTTCACTATTGGATTAGCAGGTTATTATTTGTTAAAAAGACAATTTTCAGCTTTTTTTTATTTTTGTTTAGGAAATATTATATCATTTTCGATTACACAAGGTATCGTAGATTATTTTATTTGGGGCTATCCTTTTGCTGAGTTTATTGGTTATGTAAGTTATAACATGACTGAAGGAACTACCTATCTGCCAAATACTAATTATTTCATGTATTTTTATGTGTTGTTTGGTGTATTATTATTTCCTTTTGGTTTATTGATGGGAGTAGGCTTTTTTAGAAGTGTTAAAAAGCAACTGTTTTTATTTATTCCTACTGCTGCTTTTATCTTATTTCATACGTGGTATCCTAATCGACAGGAACGTTTTATTCTATCGATTTTGCCATTCTTTATTATTTTGGGGGTAATTGGTTTTGACACTCTTAGAGAACGTTCGTTTTGGAATAAAACTTGGAATTTTTCTTGGAAATTCTTTTGGATATTAAACATCCCATTATTAGTGTTTTTTACTTTTGCTTCAACAAAAAAATCAAGAATTAATGCAATGTATTCACTATATGGTACAACGAAATCCAATCCACAGATCTTAATGGAAGGGAGTGGAGATGCTTCTTTATCAATGATGCCTAAATTTTACGCAAATACATGGCATGCTTCATTCAAAGAAGTTACAGAAAAATCGATTGATTCTACTTTTAAACCAGATTATGTTTTCTTTTGTGGTAAGGGCGAATTAAAACATCGCGTTCAATTTTATAAAAAACAGTATCCTAAATTACATTTGTATAAAATTTGCGCACCTAGTTCTATAGATCAAATTGTACATGATTTGAATCCGCGTAATGTAAATGAGTATATTGAAGTTTGGAAAGTAAATTAGTTTATTTTACTGTTTCATACACTGATTTAAAATCCTCTTCATTTTCAAACCAAGTATTTGCTTTTAATGCAATGTTTCTTGCACGTTCATGTTGTTTAACACTTTTTAGACCTTCGATTGTTTGTATCACTGCTAATTTTAGAAATTCTTTTTCTTTTTCTGAGTAATAGTCTAGATTTGTTAAGCGTTCTAAAGAATTTTGATTTTCATTCCAAACAATCATTGCACCAGGAAGGTCTTTTGTGAACTTTTTGAGTGCGCCATCCATTAGAACTGTTGCAATATCTTCAGGATATAAAGTTTTCAATTTGTTATTGTATTCGAATGCTTTTTTATAGCTCTTGTCAGTAAATTCTTCTAAAATATGAGCAATTAATGTTTCTTTTACTTCCATGTAAAATTCACTTTCTTTGTCATGAACTTCGTTGGTAATATCTTTTTCGATGCATTTTACTAAGTATTGAATACTTTGGTCGTACGCCTCTTTATATTTTGACTCTCTATTTTTTTGTTGTGAAATTTTGAATAAAGATTTCGAAATATATGCGTATGGAATCGCATCATTTTTTGTTTCTGGTTTTAAAGTATATTTCTCTGCTTTGTCGACCAGTTTCTTATATTCACCATTTACATACAACGTAAATAAATCGGTATATAATGGAGGTTGAGACTCTAACTTGCTGAATGAAAATAGGATAATAAAAAGTAGTAGGTGTTTTTTCATGGTAATAGTATTTTTGATGGTCAAAATTACCCAAAGACTACGAATTTCCTAAGATTTATTCGACACTCTTTATTAACAATTCTAAAATTGAAATAGCTGCAGTAGGTATTTTTGTACCTGGTCCAAATACTCCAAACACTCCTTTTTCGTATAAAAAATTATAATCTTTCGCAGGAATAACTCCACCAGCAATTACCATGATATCTGGTCTTCCCATTGATTTCAACTCATCAATAACCGCAGGAATTAATGTTTTATGACCAGCTGCTAATGAACTTACACCTAATATATGTACATCATTTTCGATGGCTTGTTTTGCCACTTCTTGAGGAGTTTGAAATAAGGGACTAATATCAACGTCAAACCCCATATCTGCAAAAGAAGTAGCTATAATTTTAGCGCCACGATCGTGACCATCTTGACCCATTTTTGCAACCATAATTCGTGGTCTACGACCTTCTAATTTGGCAAATTTATCTGATAAATTCAAAGCCTTTTTAAAATCTTCATTTTCCATAACTCCTTTTGCATATACTCCTTGAATCGAATGTATTTTGGCTTGATATCTTCCGAATACAAGTTCTAAAGCATCAGAAATTTCACCTAATGTGGCTCTATTTCGCGCGCAAATCACTGCTGCCTCCAATAAATTTCCCAGACCCGTTTCAGCAATTTTTTCTAGGTTTGAAAGGCTAGCTTGGACTACATCCGAATTGCGTTCTGCTTTTAATTTCTTGAGCTGTTCTACTTGTTGAATGCGAACACTGTCATTATTGATCTCTAATGTTTCAATTGGTTCTTCTTTGGCTAATTGATAACGGTTAACTCCAACAATAATGTCTTCTTCACCATCTATTCGTGCTTGTTTGGATGTTGCTGCTTCTTCGATACGCATTTTTGGAATACCAGCTTCAATGGCTTTGGTCATTCCTCCAAGGGATTCTACCTCCTCGATTAATTCCCAAGCTTGTTGACAAAGTTCTTCTGTTAATGTTTCGATGAAGATACTACCTTCTGTTGGGTCAATGAAATTTGTAATCCCAATTTCTTCTTGTAAGTAGATTTGTGTATTACGTGCAATACGCGCTGAGAAATCAGTTGGTAAAGCGATGGCTTCGTCTAATGAATTTGTATGTAATGATTGAGTTCCTCCTAACACAGCTGCAAGTGCTTCTATACATGTACGAGTGACATTATTAAATGGGTCTTGTTCGGTTAAACTCCAACCCGAAGTCTGGCAATGGGTTCGCAAAGCCATGGATTTTTCTTTTTTCGGATTAAATTGTTTGACAATTTTCGCCCACAATAAACGCCCAGCTCTCAATTTTGCGATTTCTGTCATTGGTTTCATCCCAATACCCCAGAAAAAACTTAAGCGTGGAGCAAAATCGTCAATGTCTAGTCCAACTTGAATCCCTGCACGTAAATACTCCAATCCATCTGCTAAGGTATAGGCTAATTCTTGTGCTGCGGTTGCTCCAGCTTCATGCATGTGGTAACCAGAAATCGATATGGAGTTGAATTTCGGCATATACTTGGTGGTATACGCAAAAATATCAGCAATGATACGCATCGATGGAGTAGGTGGGTAAATGTATGTATTACGAACCATGAATTCTTTCAAGATATCATTTTGGATGGTTCCAGAAAGTAATTCTTGTTTTACTCCTTGTTCTTCTGCTGCAACAATATAGAAAGCTAAGATTGGAATAACAGCACCGTTCATAGTCATGGAAACGGACATTTGATCTAGTGGAATTTGATTGAAAAGTACTTTCATATCAAGTACAGAATCAATTGCTACTCCAGCTTTTCCAACATCACCGACTACACGTGGATGGTCTGAATCATAGCCACGATGAGTAGCTAAATCAAAAGCAACTGAAAGTCCTTTTTGTCCTGCAGCCAAATTACGTTTATAAAAAGCATTTGATTCTAGAGCAGTCGAAAAACCTGCATATTGACGAATTGTCCAAGGTCTTGATGTGTACATGGATGCGTAAGGACCACCTAAAAATGGAGCAATACCAGATTTGAAACCTGTTTGTTCAAAAGTACTTTTATGGTGCGATGTATGATTGGATGAAGGTAATTCTTTCCAGTCCGTTTTTGTAAAATCTATGTTTTTCATCGTTTATTTTTTGTATGATTGAACAGAGTCAAATTTATCTGACTGAATAATGTCGAAGGTTCTCTCCAATACCAAATATTCAACATCCCAAAAAGTGTCAACATCCTGTTTCCAATTTAAGTTGGTTTGTGCGGGATTGAAGTATTGATTGACACCTACAAGCAGTTGTTTATTATCATTTATCTGGGCGATTCTACTATTGCGAATTCGTTCAATTTCGTTTTTAAGGGATTCTTTCATTTTTAAGGATTCACTTCCACCTAATTTTTCGAGATGTTGAAATAATTTCCAAGATGAATCTGCTAACGTTTGAGTTAATTTTTCAATCGACAAACTTCCATTCATTGGATCGATTAATTGATTGATTTCAGATTCTTCTTTTAAGATCAATGAAATATTGATAGCCATACGTTCTGTAAACGATGAACTACCAGTTGAGGAGAGTGCATCGTAAGGCTGAATGATTAATTGATCAACACCTCCCAGTACGGCAGATAAACTTTCCGTTGTTTGTCTCAGGATATTGGTATGAGGGTCGTTCAAAGACTTATTGACAAATCCTGTTTTTGCTGTAATCGTTGTTTTGATTGATGATTGATATACTGTTGTAAGTTTATCCCACAAAAGATGAAATGCTCTAAACTTGGCAATTTCCAGCATGAAATTAGCACCAATTCCAAACGTAAAATGAATGCATGTTGCTCTTTCACTTTCAAGTATATATTTTCCTTTTGCTAAAGCGAATACTAATTCTTGTGTGATATTTCCACCAATTGCGTTTACTTCAAATGCATTTACAAAATTACGATCTAAGTTTATATGATAGAAGAAAGGATTTTTGTCAGCTAACCAGCCATGAATTGCGGTTTCTTGTGCTTCATTCTTTACTGTAAAATAAGTATGAATATAGGCTAATTCAATTCCTGCTAATAATTCAGATAAATTGATTATATCTAAATTTCGAACATCAAAATTCAAGCTGTTTGCTCCCAAATTTAATAGTTCGAGTGCAGACTTATTGTCTTTTTTTTCGTTGGTAACAAGTATGTTGACTCCAATTTGCCAATCGTTTATTTTCTTTTTTTCTAGCGAAGGTAGAGGGTTTGACTCCTCATATATTTCGTTAAAAACCAATCCTTCAATTTCGTTTTCAAAAGCGGTTGGATCAGACGGATTGTTAGATTTTAATTCGTTGATTAATTGTGTTTTCCAATCAGACAGATTTGGTTTTTCAAATTCAGTAAATAGTTTTTTCATTCGTTTGGATTGAAAATGAGAATATACATTCAAAGATAGGGATATATTGGGAAATTTTGAGGGTCTATTTTCTGTAATATATAAATTATTTTAGGACAAATGAATTGTTTTTAAAAAGCATAAAGTTACTTTTGATACATTCATTCAAAAAAAATTGTTCTTTCAATTTTCTTACTGAATTTTACAAATTATATATTGAATATTACATACATTGTCGTTTAAAATAGAATTAACAATGAAAAAATTTCTAGTATTATCAATGGTAGCTATTGCTTCATCTTGTAGCACCCCAGTAACGCCAACTCTAAAAAAAACAACCTTAAAAATCGTTGATAAAACCAGTGTAAAAGATGGTATAGCTGAATCGAAATTCACAGTTTGGGGTAATTGTGGTATGTGTAAACAAACCATTGAGAAGTCCTTGAAGAAGGAAGGAATACAAAAGGCAGATTGGGATATTGATGCTAAAATTATGACCATTACTTATGATACTTCAAAAGTTTCGTTACAAACAATACAGCAATCCATAGCAGATGCAGGGTATGATAATGTGCGTTTAAAAGGAAGTGATGCTGCGTATGCTAAATTGCATGAATGCTGTCAGTATGAACGTAAGTAATCAAAAATTAATTAGCTAGATTAGTGAATGGGATACTATTCGAATAAAAAAGTTATATCATCATTGCTTCTTTCTTTTTTTATTTTCGGTTAATAAAAGGTTCATAATAGTTGAAAGAAAATTTTATTCTCAAACCTTATTCCTCGTATATTTGCACAACATTTAAAGCTGTATATAATGAGTGCATTTTCTGAAAGACACATAGGGTCAAATGAAGCTGAAAAGCAAGCTATGTTAGCGAAAATTGGAGTTTCATCCATCGCTGAATTAATCGATAAAACAATTCCAGCCCAGATTCGTTTGGGTCGTGAGCTGAACATTTCGGATGCTTTGACAGAACAAGAATACCTAACACATATCAATGAGTTAGCGTCTAAAAACAAGGTTTTTAAGTCATACATTGGTTTAGGGTATAACGATACAATCACTCCTTCTGTGATTTTGAGAAATGTGTTGGAAAATCCAGGATGGTACACGGCTTATACGCCATACCAAGCAGAGATTTCTCAAGGACGTTTAGAGGCTTTGTTGAACTTCCAAACAATGATTTTGGATTTAACAGGTATGGAAATTGCAAACGCATCCTTGTTGGATGAGGCAACTGCAGCTTCTGAAGCAATGATCATGTTCTTTAATTCTCGTTCAAGAAATGATATTAAAGAAGGAAAAAATAAATTTTTTGTTTCTGAATTTGCGTTCCCACAGACAATTGATGTAATCAAAGGTCGTGCAGCTAACTTAGGAATTGAATTGGTAATCGCAGATCCTGAAACGGTAACGTTTGATGCTACATTCTTTGGAGCATTAACACAATACCCTGATGCTTTAGGACGTATTCAAGATGTTGCTGGATTTATTACAAAAGCACATGCGTTAGATATCAAAGTAGCTGTTGCTGCGGATATTATGTCGTTAGTGTTGTTGAAATCTCCAGGTTCATTAGGTGCTGATGTAGTTTTAGGTTCTTCTCAACGTTTTGGAGTACCAATGGGTTACGGAGGACCACACGCTGCATTCTTTGCATGTAAAGATGAGTTCAAACGTACAATTCCAGGTCGTATCATCGGTGTATCGAAAGATGCGGATGATAATATGGCGTTGCGTATGGCGTTACAAACACGTGAGCAACATATTAAACGCGATAAAGCGACTTCAAACATTTGTACTGCGCAAGCATTATTAGCGGTAATGGCAAGTATGTATGCAGTATACCACGGACCAGCACGTTTAAAAGCGATCGCAACAGATATTCACACAAAAGCGACTACCGTTGCTACTGAATTGACAAAATTAGGATATACTGTAAAATCAGATAACTATTTCGATACATTGTGGGTGGAATTACCATCTACTGTTTCTGTAGCTACTTTGAAATACCAAACGGAGGCACACGAAATCAATTTACGTTATGTAAATGATTCGCAAGTGACAATCAGTTTTGGTGAATCAATTACAAATGCTGACTTGAATACGTTGGTAAATGTATTTGCTCAAGTTGCTGTTAAACCAGTTGTAACGGTAGAAAAAACGTCAACAATCTCAATAGCATCAAACGACCTTCGTACAGAAGCTATTTTAACGCACCCTACGTTTAACTCTCATCATTCTGAATCTCAAATGATGCGTTATTTGAAACGTTTGGAGAATAAAGATTTATCGTTAGTTCATAGTATGATTGCTTTAGGTTCTTGTACGATGAAATTAAATGCTGCGACTGAATTAATGCCAATCACAAACCCATCGTTTGCGAATATGCACCCATTCTGTCCAGTTGAACAAGCAGAAGGATACCACGAAATGTTACGTCAGTTAGAAATTGATCTTTCTGAATGTACTGGATTTGCTGGAACTTCATTACAACCTAATTCTGGTGCTCAAGGAGAATACGCAGGATTGATGGTAATGAAAGCGTACCATGAGTCTCGTGGGGATTTCAACCGTAAACACATGATTATTCCTTCGTCTGCACACGGAACAAACCCTGCTTCAGCAGTTATGGCTGGATTTGAAGTAGTTGTTACAGGTTGTGATGAGAATGGAAATATCGACATCGATGCATTACGTGCAAAAGCAATTGAATTAAAAGATACATTGGCTGGTTTGATGGTTACTTATCCATCTACACACGGTGTATTCGAAGAAGGTATTATTGAAATTACTTCAATCATTCACGAGAATGGAGGTCAAGTATACATGGATGGTGCAAACATGAACGCACAAGTTGGATTAACAAATCCAGGAAATATTGGTGCAGATGTATGTCACTTAAATTTACATAAAACATTTGCGATTCCTCACGGTGGTGGTGGACCAGGTATGGGACCAATCGGTGTGGCAGCACACTTAGTTCCTTTCTTACCAGGAAGTCCATTAATAAAAGCGGGTGGTGAAAAAGCGATTCACGCGGTTTCTGCTGCTCCTTATGGAAGTGCATTGATTTTATTGATTTCTTACGGATACATCAAAATGTTGGGTGCAAAAGGATTGAGAGAATCAACGGAGAACGCGATTTTAAATGCAAATTACATCGCTGCACAATTGAAAGCGCATTACCCAATCTTGTATACAGGTAAAAACGATACAGTAGCACATGAGTTAATCTTAGATTGTCGTGAGTTTAAAAAGAATGCTGAAGTAGAAGTGGCGGATATGGCAAAACGTTTGATTGACTTTGGATTCCACGCTCCAACAGTATCTTTCCCAGTTGCTGGTACATTAATGATTGAACCAACAGAAAGTGAAGATAAAGCTGAATTAGACCGTTTCATCGAAGCAATGATCAAGATTCGTCAAGAGATTGCTGAAATCGAAAATGGTCACGCGGATAAAGTAAATAACTTATTGAAAAATGCACCGCATACAGCTGATTGCATCATCAATAAAAATTGGGAATACCCATACACACCAGCGGAGGCAGTATATCCAGTAGCTTACTTGAAAGAGTTTAAATATTGGGTTCCTGTGCGTCGTGTAGATAATGCATTTGGTGATAGAAACTTAGTTTGCTCTTGTCCTAGTGTAGAGAGTTATGCGAATGTAGTCGAGGCTTAGGCTTCGACTCCGCTCAGCCTGACGCAGTGGTCTGATTGGTCGAAATCGAAATTAATGTCAGATTGAGATTAGTCGAAATAAATGTCAGATTGAGCGAAGTCGAAATTTTAAAGGGAGAATGTAATGTTCTCCCTTTTTTTGCGACTATATTTTTTATATTTGATGCACTAATCTATTTCTAATAAATCATGAACAAACTTTTTAGTATTTTTCTTTTATCTATTGTAGGTACAAGTATTTCACAAGTTAATGTAGAACCAATAAATTGGCACAATACAGATAAAGCAGGTTTACATACCGAACAAGCCTACGAATTATTGAAAAATAAAAAATCAACAACAGTAATTGTAGCGGTTATTGATTCGGGAGTAGATTGCGAACATGAAGATTTAGCAGGTAAAATATGGACTAATCCAAGGGAAATTCCAAATAATAATATGGATGATGATGGGAATGGCTTTATAGATGATGTTCATGGATGGAATTTTTTAGGGAATGCAAAAGGGGAGATGCAGGATTATGCATGTTTTGAAAAGGTACGTATTTATAGAAATTTTCGAGATAAGTTTGAACGACTGAAAGAAAATCAAGTAAAACCAGAAGATAAAAACGAATTCAAATTGTATTTAGATTTAAAAAATGAGATTGCTAAAGAAGTGTCTGAATACCAAGGTTACAAAAAACAAAATGAACAATTACCGATTTTAATTCAATACATACCACAAGTTGTTGGTCAAGTATTAGGAACACAAAATTATACTTTGGAAGATTTGTCAAAATGGAAACCGAAGGATGATGAAGGTAAAGAAATCAAAATGCTAGCTGAAGCGATATTAAATGGTGGTTTGAATTTAGAAATGATTAAAGAGCAAACAGATCAAGTAAATGCGGCTTTGAACTATCAGTTAAATGTCGACTACAATGATAGACAATTTGTAGATGATAATCCGAGCGATTTTTCACAAGTAAAATACGGAAACAACATTGTTGAAGGAAAAGATGCGAATCATGGAACACATGTGGCTGGTATCATTGCTGCAATTCGCAATAATAACCTAGGGTTGGATGGTGTAGCGGATAATGCACAAATCATGGTGTTACGTGCAGTTCCAAATGGTGATGAACAAGACAAAGACATTGCATTAGCAATTCGTTATGCGGTAGACAATGGAGCGAAAATTATAAATATGTCTTTTGGAAAAGGATATTCTCCTTACCAAAAAGAGGTTTTTGAAGCCTTATCGTATGCAAGTAGTAAAGATGTTTTATTAGTACATGCTGCAGGTAACGAACATAAAAATATCGATGTAGAGCCTAACTTTCCTACCCCTTTATATTCATTTCAAAAAGAGAAGTTACCACTATTTATAACAATTGGTGCATCTACAAAAAACGCAAAAAAACATCTTGCTGCTGATTTTTCAAATTATGGTAATATTCAAGTAGATGTTTTTGCTCCAGGAAAAGATATCTATAGTACAATTCCTCAAAGTGCATATAAAAAATATGATGGAACCTCTATGGCTGCCCCAATGGTAGCTGGTGTAGCGGCTTTATTGAAATCTTACTACCCAAGTTTGACTATGTTAGAAATTAAAAAAATCATTCTATCATCTGCAAAATACTATGGAAGGACTAAGCAAATCTTACCAGGTACGGATATAAAAGTACGTTTTGAAGAAATGTCGGTTACTGGTGCAGTTGTAGATTTAGTGGAAGCTGTTAAAATGTGTGAGGTAGAGGTTAGTGTAAAGTCTTTACCTAAAAGAGATGAAAATAAAATTATTGAAATAAAAGATCCTATTGTAAAATAATAAATTGAGGCAAGTCATAAATCTTCCCTCCTTGAGGAGAGAAAGCATTGCTTTCGAAGACCAAGTGGTAGTGCCAGGAAAAAGAGGGAGGTGAATTATTTTGAGTGAAATTATTCACCTAGAGTCATCCCCCTCGGTCCCCCTTCAAAGGGGGAAGTTAACCACACTTCGATGTTTTAAACTTTGTACTATTTAATAATAATTAGTTAAATCAATAAACAAAAGCAAAACACTCGTTTCCCCCTTTGGAGGGGGATTAAGGGGGAGGATAAAATAGTCATCAAACTTTATTTAACGTGAAACAAACGATAATAATTTATATTAGTATTCTCTTTGGAATTTTTGGCTTACTTCTAAGTTTGTACAAGTTTGTTTACACACCAAAAAGAAAGTTATATCCAATTAATTTATTTAAACTGTTTTTATTCAGTTTATTCAGTTTGATTCTAGGGGTTTATATGATTGTGAAATGAATTAATTTCCTCAAAAAATTAATCTATTTATCTTCAATTTTAGGAATACCAAGAGTTTTTAATGCTTTATTTGCACGCTCAAGTTTTTCTTGGAAGTAAGGAGCGCTTCTATATTTATCCAATGTATGATCTATCATTAAATCATTAACCTTTGGATGTTTTGTCGTTTTAACTGATTTCATAATAAGCAAATTAGTTATTCAAATTTAATTATTTTTCTTCAAGATTGCAAAAGATTCAACTATCAATCACCCCACAATTTGACGCAGTCAAATCCTCCTCTGCGTCCTCAAAAACATCCCTCTCGTCAAAAAAATCTCCGAGCCCCTTTAGTTTGTAAAGTGATTTAAATATAGTAAAATTTAAAATAAATTTACCTTATAACTCATTCCACAAGAAACAGGGGGTATCATTCCGATCCTAAGGAGTCTAGACCT
>CANCJF010000043.1 GCA_947378245.1 Bacteroidota bacterium | reverse complement strand
TACTTTCTCCAACTTTTAAAGAACTGAAAGAATCTAAGGTAGTTGTTGTAAAACATAAGTATGGTCATAGAAAATTAGGGGAAGAAGATCACCCTACACCTAGAAGTTTAAGACATAGTTTCCAAAATATTATAACTGGGCGGAACGGTGAGTTAAAAGTAGTCTGGATACCTAATGAGAAATCACTGAAAGGTTATCTTGAAAAAGTAAATGTTTTTATCTTAGCGATGGGTCAACCTTCTGCTTATTTCCGTATTCATTTTTATGCTTGTTCTAAGTTAAAGTTGGAACCAGCGGAAGAAATTACCTCTCAAAATATCATTGCTAATGGTACAACAGGAAACGAATGGGTAACCGTGGATGTTTCCAGTTTGCGAATCCCATTATCTGAAAATGGAATTTTTGTGGGAATTGAATGGTTTGATAACGAAGTAAATACATCATTCACAGACACTTTAACTTTTAAAGTCAATTATGTAGATAGAGGTAGAGTAACGGAAAAACATGTATATAAAGGGAATGGATGTGTACTAGGTTCTCAATCAAGACCATATCGAGTGGCTAAGCACATAAATTGGGGCTATCATAACAATCTATGGTATGATGAAAATATAGACGTTGAACAACTGTTTTTTGTTTCTGATACCTTTTTTAAAAATCGGACTTTTATTCCAACTCCTGATAACTTTTATTATCAAATTCCAAGTATAAATATCGAAGTCAAATACATCAAACAAAAAAATGAATCTGAATTTGAAGACCCAAAAAAACGCAAATTAAACCGATTTGAAAAGGTAAAAGAAGATGAATTCCTGTACCCTCAAAATACAATCAATGAGTTATTTAGTTCTTTAAATAAAGGGATTGAAAAAAATGAATTTATTTATGTTTTAAAATATTTATGCGTTTATAGTGAAGATCAATTTGAAGATTTATTGAAGGATATAAACCACCTTGGAACTAAATTAACTCCCAAAGAACAAGAATCGTGCTTAAAATGGATTAAACATTTCCAAGCAGGACTTACCGAAGAAAACATATCATTGGTCGAAGGCAATGAATTTCTACTTAATGTGAATGGGGAAAAGGTCTATTTACTTCATGAAAAAGGGAAATGGAAACTTAACCCATATTCTTCTAGAATTTACAATACAGATTCTTATCTAGAATAAAACTCCCGCTGAAAAGTGTGAAATCTCACAAAAAGTCGTACGAAAAAATGTTGTATTTAACAAAAAGTCGTACGAAAAAATGTAATTACATCTATTTTTTGCCTATATTTACACCATGAAAAGACAGGCAGAACAAGCATTACACACCTGGAAAGACTCGGAATTTAGAAAACCCTTGTTGGTATATGGTGCGCGTCAGGTTGGAAAAACATGGCTCATGAAAAATTTTGGAGAAAAAAATTTCCAAAATTACCTCTACATCAACTTTGAAAAAGAAGTGAGTTTACGTGGAATCTTCGAACAAGATTATAATCCTCAACGCATCGTAAAAGTGTTGGAGATTTTTACCAATCGCACCATTATTCCTGGAGAAACATTAATCATATTCGACGAAATTCAAGAGGCGAAAGGTGCCATCACTTCCTTGAAATACTTCAACGAAGAACTACCTCAATTACATATCATCGGTGCAGGTTCACTATTGGGAATTGCACTCAAACAACAAACCTCATTTCCTGTAGGGCAAGTGGATTTTCTTTATATGAACCCTTTATCTTTCGCGGAATTTTTAGAGGCAAAAGGAGAAGGAGGACTACAAGCATTACTGAAAGAACAAGATTGGGAACTCATCTCGCAGTTCCACCAAAAATTGATGCAACTCCTCAAAGAATACTATTTTGTTGGAGGAATGCCCGAAGCAGTAAGTTATTTCATTGAAAAAAACGATTATGCAGGAGTGCGAACTATCCAACAGAACATACTAAACGCGTACGAACAAGATTTCTCCAAACACGCGCCTGCCGAAATCATTCCAAAAATCCGAATGATATGGAACACGATTGTCAGTCAACTTTCGAAAGAAAATAAAAAGTTTATCTATGGACTCATTAAAGACGGTGCACGTGCCAAAGACTATGAATTAGCGCTCTCTTGGTTAGAAAATTATGGCCTCGTAAAAAAAGTATATAGAACTAAAAAAGCAGCATTACCCATCAAAAGTTACATCGATTTACAAGCGTTCAAATTGTATATTTTGGACGTTGGTTTGTTAGGCACGATGGCAAATCTTGGTCCGCAAACACTTATTCAAGGAGATGCATTATTCCAAGAATTCAAAGGGTCATTAACGGAACAATACGTTGCACAACAATTAAACCTAAAAAAACAACACAGCCTATGTTATTGGGCAAACGATAGTGGTGCTGCAGAAATCGATTTTATGGAAGAGATAGCTGGAACCATTGTTCCAATTGAAGTTAAAGCAACGGAAAATTTACAAGCAAAATCACTGAAAACGTTTGCGCAAAAAAATCCAGAGATACATTGTTACCGAACTTCGCTTTCCAATTACAAATCGGAATCTTGGGTAACCAATGTGCCATTGTATGCAATACACCAACTTCCTAAAATAATTTCCTCCAAACTTCGTTGATTAAAGTTCTATCCATGAAGTTCTCTCGAAAAATTCTATTGCTTCTCTCTCTTCTTCTCTTCCAATTCTTCGTTGTTGGTCAAGAGTCGAACCTTCGTAGAAAAACATTGTACCCGAGTGCTTCTCCCCAACTCCTAGATACCTTCACGGTGTATCCTACAACCGTCAAAGTTTTTGTCAACGGAATTCAACTTTCAAAAGAAAACTACGAAATCAATCCAACAACAGGTACGATTACATTTTTAGAAATTCCAAGCGATAGTGTCTTGGTTGAATTTCGTGTACTACCTATTCAATTATCCAAAACGTACAAAGTTCGAGATACCTCACAAATTTATTCGATGAAAAAAGGAGAATACGATAAGTTTTTACAAACCCAAAAACAAACCTACGACGAAGTATTCGGATCTTCTGGACTCAAAAAATCAGGTAGTATTTCGAGGGGTTTATCCTTTGGGAATAATCAAAATGTTTCATTGAATTCTACCTTAAACTTGGAATTATCCGGTGATATTGCGCCAAATCTTAAGATTTTAGCTTCGGTAACCGATAAAAACATTCCTATGCAACCGGAAGGAAATACAAGCAAACTTCAAGAATTTGACCAAGTATTTATCCAAATCTACAACGACAAATTTAAACTTATCGCAGGGGATTTTTGGATCAACAAACCGCAAGGTTATTTCCTAACCTACAAAAAAAGAGGTCAAGGAATTAGTGCCGAATACCAATGGAACAACCCGAAAGGTGGAACGTGGAAATCCAGTGCAGCAGTAGGTTTATCCAAGGGTAAATATGCAAGACAAATCATTCCGGGTGTTGAAGGGAACCAAGGTCCATATAAATTGAGAGGCAACGAAAATGAACCGTTCATCATTGTATTGTCTGGAACTGAAAAAGTATATATCGATGGTCGCTTACTAAACCGTGGTCAAGAAAACGACTACATGATAAACTACAACACTGCGGAAGTAACTTTCACTAGTAGAAATAGCATTACCAAAGACGCTCGAATTGTGGTTGAATTCCAATATTCTGATCAAAATTATGCGCGATCACTTGCGACAGCTAATCTTTCCTACCAACAAAATAAATTCGCTTTTTGGTTGAACACCTACTCCGAACAAGATGCTAAAAATCAGACCTTACAACAAAGTTTATCGGACCAACAAAAAATATTAATCGCATCTGTTGGGGATAGTCTAAAACTAGCGCATTCCTTGAGTATTGATTCCCTCGGATTTTTAGAAAATCAAAACATGTATCGCAAAATAGATACCCTTGGTTTTACAAACGTGTTAGTCTATTCCATCGATCCAAAACAAGCATATAATCAATGTACATTTACCTATGTTGGTGCAAACAAAGGAAACTATGTATTCGAAAAATTTAATGCCTTGGGAAAAATCTTTCATTGGGTTGCTCCGATAAATGGTCAAGCTCAAGGAGATTATGAACCCATCCGTTTATTAATTACTCCTAAACAAAAACAATTTGTTACTTCCGGATTATCTTACAAATTATCCCCAAATAACAGCATCGAAACCGAATTCGCAAGCAGTAAAAACGACCTAAACACCTTCTCTGAAAAAGATAAAGGAAACGACGTTGGACTTAGTAATCGAACGAAATTTAACAATGAAATTCGTTTAAGTAAAGATTCTCTTAGTCTGTGGAAATTAAAAAACAAAGCAGAAATTGAATTTCTATCGAAGAACTTTTTACCCATCGAAATTTACCGTTCGGCAGAATTTGACAGAGATTGGAACACCAGAAACAAGGGATTTGTGGGTAAACAACTTTCAACTTCCGTAGCATCCACCATCGAACACCTGAAAAAAGGGACCATTAGTTTGGAAGTCACACGCTATGAAATTGGTTCAGATTACCTCGGAAAGAAAGCAGTTTTTGCAGGGAAATGGAAAACACATGGATTAGATGCTGATTGGACCAGTAGTTATTTAGAAAGTCAGACGCTACAAAGCAAAAACATTTACTTACGCCACAAAGCTACGTTTACCAAACAATTCGGAAAAGTAAAAATCGGGTACAAAGACGATCAAGAAGACAATCGGTTTTCAACTGCAACCTTTTTTAATCCTTCTAGTTATTCCTTTTTTGATTACCAATTCTTTTTGGCAAATGTAGATTCTTCGAAGTTGAATTACAAACTGTTTTACCGGGAACGTTACGACCAGCGATCAGATAGCACGCGACTTACACCAGTAGCGAAAGCGCGGACTTTTGGTTCTGAGTTAACCCTCCTATCCCAAAAAAACCAACGATTGAATGTGATTTTAAATTACCGTGAACTTTCGATTACCAATTCTAAATTAATCAATCAAACACCTGAAAACACGCTATTAGGAAGGGTTGATTACGACCTAAATTTCTGGAAAGGTGCATTGACTTGGAATTCCTTCTATGAATTAGGCAGTGGATTGGAACTCAAAAAAGAATTTCTATATATTAAGGTAAATGATGGTCAAGGAGTTTACACCTGGATTGATTACAACAAAGACGGGATCAAAGACTTGAACGAATTTGAGATTGCACAATACGTCGATCAAGCAAGTTATATCCGTGTATTTACACCAAGTAACAACTATGTAAAAACCTACTCCAACGAATTGAACCAAGGGATATTTATCAAGCCAGAAAAAATTTGGTCAACTACTACAGGTTTCAAAAAATTCATGACCATTTTTTCCGATCAAGCAAGAATGCGTATAAACCGTAAAACAAACCATTTAGATGGAAGTTCCTATTTAAATCCTTTTATCGTTAAAATATCAGATACAGCCTTAATAAGCACAAATTACAATTTACGAAACACCCTTTTCATCAACCGTACTAGTTCCATAATTGGAGGGGAATACATTTACCAAGATAACCAAACCAAGACATTGTTGGCAACTGGTTTTGATGCACGTAATCAACGTTACCACGAATTCAATCTTAGATGGAACATTAAACGTGTCTTATTAATAGAAATCAACTACCAACAAGGGACCAAAGAAGTCAAAGCAGATTACACTACAGGCAGAAACTTCTTTTTAAATTATCATCAATTGAAACCCATAGTGAGTTACCAACCGTCAACTACAACCCGATTCACACTTGAAACACGCTTTTCAAACAAAAATGCTGTATCAGGTGAATATGCTTATGTGAAAGAATTAACACTACGAAGTAAATACAACCAAGCAGAAAAAGGAAGTTTACAAGCCAGTTTTTCCCTCTTGCAAATCGACTTCCAAGGAAATGCAAGTTCTGCTGTAGGGTTTGAACTTCTAGAAGCCCTCAAACCTGGTAACAATGCGACGTGGAATGTGGGATACCAACGCAATGTTTCTAAAAAGCTCCAAATTTCGATTCAATATACGGGTAGAAAATCAGAAAGTAGTCGCATGATACATACTGGAGGAATGGAAGTGAGGGCGTATTTTTAATACAAAACACTCCTAAAAATTTGCTCACCAAGGAATCATCTATGCAATTTCAGCATCTATTTTAAATCATATCGAAGATCAAAACCGTCGAAAAAAAATAAACCTAACCCAAGATGAATTTTTGGAAAATCAGGGTGGAACTGACAGTAGTTCTTAAGAAAGAACAAGGGAAAGAAAATCTTCATTTATCATGTGTAAATCAAGTATTACTTATATTTGGACAGCAAGTAAGGCCAATAATTTGAATCTTTAATAAAACAATTGAACGATGAATAAATCCAAACAACCCTGGCCTACCAAAGCCGCGATGTCACAGATCTATGAAAAGAATCTGTGGGGTGGAAATCCGAGTGGATTTTATTCGGGGGAAGGTTCGCATGAACCTGCTTTGGTAACTCCTTACATCGAAGTGGTTTCTGATTTTCTAAAGTCTTTCGAAACTCCCCTAACCATTTGTGATTTGGGTTGTGGTGATTTTAATGTTGGGAAAGCGTTGGTTGAATTTGCAGCACATTATCATGCGGTCGACATCGTTCCTGCTTTGATGGAGCACAATCAAACAAAATTTCAATTTTCAAATTTAACCTTTCATTGTTTGGATGTGGCGGTAGATGAACTTCCAGCTGGTGAATGCGCATTGGTACGACAAGTATTGCAACACCTTTCCAATCAAGAAGTACAACAGATTTTAGAGAAGTTGTCGGAGTTTCGTTATGTCATCATTACCGAACATATCCCTTCCGGAGATTTCGAACCAAACAAAGATAAAATTTCGGGTCAGGGAATACGTTTAAAACAAAAGAGTGGGATTGATGTGTTAGCCGCTCCCTTTGATTGGAAGGTGGAACAAGTAAGGGAACTGTTGTCTCTAGAACTTGAAAACGGAAAAGGAAGGATTGTAACGTCTTTGTATCTACTTTAATTCTTTTTTGCTCTATCCATACTTAAAATTTTCAACTCCACTCGACGATTTAACTGCCTGTTGACAGGATTATCACTACCATTGGGATTCGTATTACTCACCGCAGGTTGTGTTTCTCCATAGCCTTTCGAGACCAATTGGTAGCTTGGAATTCCTTTTTTTATTAGAAAATCAACCACCGATTTTGCACGTTGATCGGAAAGGACTAAGTTGTACGCATCTGTCCCTTGCGAATCGGTATGGGCAGAAATTTCTACGACCATGTTTGGGTATTTTGTTAATATGGCAATAAGTTTGGTTAACTCTACATTCGAAGCTGTTCGTAGGCTCGATTTATCGAAGTCAAAAAATAGATTTTTGAGAATTATTTTTGAACCAACTACTAAAGGTTGAAGATGAATCACATCTTGAATTTCCTTATAACTGGAACCCTCTGCCACATCAATATTTGTCGATTGAAACAAGTAATTTTCCACTTCATAGGTCACATTGTAATTTTTCCCAGAAGGTAGAACCAGAATATAACACCCACTTACCGTATTCACATGGTAAGTTCCGGAAACAATACCTGTTTCATTGTCTGTAACGGTGATAAATACATCCCCGACAATTGGCTTACCGAAGGGATCTGTCACACACCCTTTAAGTACAGTAAGTGGTGGTTCTTTGAAGTTTTTAAACGTAATTCGATAGATGTCTTTTTCGCCATAACCACCTGTTTTAAAAGAAGAGTAATAGGCCCGTTGTTTGTTTGGACTGACAACAAAATAAATGTCATCCTCTGGTGAATTGATGGGATAACCGATATTAATAGGCTTTTCCCATTGATTGGTAACAGCGGATGTACTTGAGAATATATCAAAACCTCCCATCGTTTCGTGTCCATTTGAGCTGAAATACAACGTTTTTCCGTCTGGATGAATAAAAGGAGCATCTTCTTCAAAAGGGGTATTGATACTTGGACCTAAATTTACGGCTTTGGCCCATTCTCCTGTTGGAAGTTTATTACTAACATAAATATCTCTTCCTCCATATCCACCAGGTCGATCACTCACAAAGTACAATTTTTCTTCATCGGCAGACATGAAAGCACTTGGTTCCCACCCCTTCGTATTGATATTGTTATTTAATTTTTCTGGTTTGGTCCATCGATTTCCTTTCAAGTGGGTGTGGTACAAATTCCCAGAGCCATCGATTGAATCTTTGTAAATGAGAATAATTTGTCCATCAATGGATATTCCCACCGATGCTTCATTACCTTCGGTATTAATTGTTTTCCCGATGTTTTCTCCGATATCCCACGTCGTATCTTTTTTATGGGAACTGAAAATATCTTCGTACGTAATCCCCGAATTGTCACCTACTCTACCTGAGCTATTTGGTTTTCTAACCGTGTAAATAAGGGTGTTTTCATCCGCCGTAAGGACGGGAGAATATTCCGCATATTGCGTATTGATGTGTGGACCTAAATTCGTAATTTGAACATCGACAGGTTGCGCAATCAATTGTTTTGCAACCTTACACATTTCTATTTTTCGAGCGACTTCTTCCATCAACGATTGTTCTTTGTGTGGAGAAATGAGCGCTTCAAAATGTTGGTAAGTTTCTATGGCTTTGTCAAATTGATAGTCCGAATGGTAGGCATCTCCTAAGTATAAAAATGCCATTTGGTGATCTTTGTCATCCTTGAGTGTACATTTTATTATGCATGTTATAGCATGTTCCAAATAACGTATTGCGCGTGATTTTTGTGTATTTGAATGGATGTAGCATACGCCTATCAAAAAATTTAATTCCGGATTAAGAGAATCTTTTTTAATCACCTTGAGATACAAAGGTAGGGCTTCTGAAAAGCGATCATTTTCGATGTATTCATCCGCTTTTTCAATGGTTCTACTGTCCATTTCACTTACTATTTGGGCATATGCTTCCATTTGTGAAGCAATAAAAAGGAAGATATAAACGAGGTAGATTTTCATGTGTTTTAAGTCGAAAGTAAAACACAAAGGTTTGTTGTAAATTCAGCAAATCAGTTGTAAAACTTATTTTTATAATTACATAATTAACATTTTTTAAAACAATTAACTTGTAAATTTATAGACTTCAAATAACTATCAAAATGAATAAAATACCGAAATTATTTTTAGGTCTCGTACTACTAATAACGTTGAATGCATGTGCCGTATTCAATACGAGTTTTGATCAAGATCAATCGATTAATTTTCAAACCTACACTACTTTTGCTTGGTTGGTAAAACAACCAGTAATTTATAAGGACAGTTTTGATAATGATATTTTAGAGAATAATATTAAAAATATTGCCAGTGAAGAATTGATAAAACGTGGATTACGAGTAGATACAGTAAATCCAGACCTCATCATTGACTTTAAATTACAGGTAGAGAATAAAATTAGTCAACAACAAATACCAATCTATGGACACCCATATAATTATGGGTATGGCTACCGAAATTATGGATATAACTACGGCTACACGGGGATGAATTCAACGTATTACAACGCATATATGCAACCAGATGTAATAGTAGGATATAGAACACAAAGCGTACCTTACAAAGATGGTACATTACATATTTTAGTAATTGATCGTAAGGCTAACAAATTAATATGGAATGGAGCTGGTGAAGAAGTGGTTACGAATCCTTCCTCTTATGAAAATGATATTAAAAAAGGGATTCCAGAAATTTTTAAAAATTTTCCGATTGCCGATACTTCGTCTAAGAAAAGAAATAATCGTTTTTAATTATTTATAATTCAACTAATATATGCTTCCAAAAGTTTTAGTACTATTTTTACTCGTTTCTGCCTTCGGATTTTCACAAAATGAAACGTCCGTGTTATTTATCGGAAATAGCTTTACCTTTTATAATAAAATGCCGTTTATTTTTAAAGATATTGCAAAGTCACAAGGACATAATTTAATTGTAGATACGGTAATTAAAGGAGGTAAAGATTTAAATTTTCATTCTTCCAGAGAGTATACCTACAAAACAATTAAATCTCGAAAATGGGATTTTGTAGTGATACAGGCAGCTAGTAATGAATTTGCACAACCGGATAAAATTATTGAAAAATCCACCTTACCGTATGCGCAACAGTTAGTCGATAGCATCAGGGCAAATGATCCATGTACAAATATTATTTTTTATATGACGTGGGGATATAAAAACGGCAATCCAGGATGGAAACCTGTATCTTGTTATGACTCGATGCAAATTCGTATAGAAAATCAATATTTAAAAATAGCTGATAAATTTTCGGGCAGCTTATCCCCTGTTGGAGCAGTTTGGAGAGAAGTTCGTACAAATTTCCCAGAGATAGAATTATATAATCCAGACAATAGACATCCTTCATTAGAAGGTTCGTATTTATCAGCTGCTACTTTTTTTACTTCTATTTTTGGGGAAAGTCCAGAAAATTGTAATGTAGCTGTTGAAATTGATCCGAAAACCAAAATCAATATCGAGAAAGAGGTAAGTAAACTTGTTCTAACTAACTCCATCAAATGGAAATGTGCGGCAAATAAACATCGCTTAGATCCAGGCTTTGACCTTGTATTGATGGATAATCAACTTGAACTAACAAATCATTCAAAATTAGCACATAGTACTGAATGGGATTTTGGGGACGGGAATATATCTAAGGACCATAATCCTAAACATACCTATACTAAAAAAGGAGAATTTACAATTACTCAGAAAATTATGAATAAATGTAAAATGGATACCATTCAAAAAACAATTATCGTAAAATAACTCAGAAAATTATCGTTGCTCCTTTTACAAAGAAACGATTTTGCACGGAATTTCTAAATCTTCATCAAAAGAGTAAACCGCACACAATCGGTGATAGCCATCGGCAATAATCACTTTCCCATTGATGGAGTCTCTCACAAGTAAAATTGGAGAAAGTGCTTCCGAGTCTTTTATTTTTTTTCTGTCACGTTCCACCCGATCATTACTCACCCCTAACAAAGAAAGGGAAGATGCCCTAAAAATATCTTTCGCTTTGAAGGCAGTAACTTCCGCTTTCAGCAACTGGGTAATCATTTTTTCCACGTGTAAATCATCATAAATTAAATTTAAATACGATTTTGCTGCTGGATAATTGGATTCTTTAGGTTCGTCTAACCATTTAATTTTTATGCTCTTTTTCATAACTAATTTTAATAAATGATTGTTTTGTATTAATTTCTATTCACTTCTCTCCAAACACCACTTCCTAAAGATATTAGTGTGATGGAGCCAAATTTTTTGGAGGTAAATCCTTCTATGAGTTCGAATTTGTCAGATAATTTCAATTGGATTCCAGCTTGATTACATAATAACGTAATTACTGTTCCTTTACTAATTTCCGATTGTTCTCCTCTAATATCTTTTATCTCTCCTTGGTTACTGATTTCAAAATAATTGGAGGTAGAAGGAATTGCTAAGATTCCTTTTTCATTAATTTGTAAGACATTCAAAGTTTGCTTAATCATCCCGTTAATCATCCCTCCTTTTGCTTCCAGTGTTGAATACGAAAGTTGTAACGGTTGATTTCCAAAATTGCACACCGGAGTAGTAATTTTGAAAATACTAGTGTCTTTTCCGGTATTTTCTAAGTATAACGTTGGGTTTGGATGCTTGATGGTGTCGATAATAGCATTCATTCCGATAAATTCCCATTCTCCATTTCCTGTATGAAAATAGGAAGTAGCCATACCTTTAGCCGCTTGGATAGTTGTATATACAGCATGTTGTTCTTTGGTTTTCACATGAAATCCAAAGGTTAATTCTGAGGTAAAACGCGTGTTTAATGAATTAAATTTTGAAGGACTAACTGCAAGTGAATGACCAGGAGGAAGTGCAATTTCGAGTACATTAAACCCATTCATCAATTCACTTTTAATGATTTTAAACGTAAAAGATTTACTCGCTTTGAAATTCCATCCAGGAATGCTTTTATCATTCGATGAAAAAGAAAAAAATGGATTATCAAACTCGTTTAGAGGTTCCTTTGAAAAAGCGGTTGTTTTTGCATCCTTAAATTCGATTTTGTTATTACCTAAATCAGCTATAATTCCACCTGAAAACAAGCCGTTTATACTTGAATTCCTTGTGTTCTTTGCAAATTTAATGAGTGGAATAGTAGGGTCTTGTTTATTTCCTTCTACACGTATATTTTCCCCTTGTATTTCCCCTTTATCGACAACAATATGTCCATTTTTACTACTATATGGTTCGATACACATGCCGTAAAATTGATTGTTATTTCCTCCTTTCGCCCAGATTCCTACATCAAATCCTCCACCCGAAATAACACCATGATAAAATGCATTTGAGTTAACAAAACTGCTTGAATCTGCAAAAAATTCAATCCCAATTTTCGCGTTTCGAACGCTTAAATCATATATAGTAGCATAGCAAATCCCTCCCCTTTTTGTTGCTTCAAATTTTAAAGCGAATCCATTCGTAAATCCAAAAACATGGGTTTGTTTTAAGGTAAAATTTTCTAATAATCGATTGGAGGCGAAAACTAATATACCTCCTTGTGCTTTATCTGTACTTTTGTCGACGATACTGAGGTTGGAAAGGGTAACATTATGACCAATGATTGAAATAGCGTTTTCTGAACCAGTATAGTTAAGAATAGTACCACTGTTAGGTGTTTGCAGGGGAGTATTTCCTGTGTTTTCTCCAGTTAAAGTAACCCCATCGCTAAGTTCAAGCGTTTGACTAATCCTATAATTCCCAGACGGAATATATAATACTTTTCCAGTTTTAGTACAACTATCTATCGCTTTTTTAAACGAAGCATAATCGTCCGTTTTACTATCCCCTTTTGCTCCAAATTCTTTTACATTAAGTCCAATAAAAGTTTTTTGCGCGTTTAAGAAACAACACCATAAGGTTAGTAATATGCTAAAAAGAATTTTATTATGATCAAACTTCATCGAAGGATTTTTTGTTCACCTGAAAATAAAAGGAAATCGAAAATTATTCTATTTAAAAGGCAAAAGTTATCTCTTGTTATTTTGTACAACATTACCAAAGTTAAAAAGTAAATCAAGATGTGATGGAAAACAACAAATTTTGTTAAAAATTGAAGTCTAATTAAACTTTTAAACTTCTCATGTGTCTTAGTTTATATAACTTGAAGGAACTATGGAGGTAAGTATATTGAATGGCGAAAATATAGCAGATTATATTTCCCTGGACACACTTATCAGTGTTTTTAAAAAGACGGTATCTAACTATCCAAAAAAGACCGCGTTACAGTTTGGAGACTCAAAATTAACTTACGAAGAATTAGATCATTGGAGCGATTTATTAGCTATTTCCTTAAGTCATTCAGGACTTTCTAAAGGAGATACTGCAGGTGTTTTATTACCGAGGGGATTAGAACTTCATGTTGTAGTACTCGGAATTTTAAAAACAGGTGCTTCGTATGTCCCAATAGATAATGACACACCCATAGAAAGAGTAAAAATTATAGGTGAAGAAGCAAAAATAAAATTTTGCATTACTGACAAAGATTTAGGCGGTGAATTTCCAACTTTTAAATCCATTAATTTTGAAGATTTAAAAAGAGAATTCGATCATATTCAAATAGACACAGAAGTTTCTTGTGAAGACACTGCCTATATCATTTATACTTCTGGAACGACCGGAAAACCTAAAGGAATTCCAATAACGCATGCGCAAATTTGTCATTTAGTAAAAGCGGAACAAGGAATTTTTCAAATTAATTCCGATGATAAAGTGTACCAAGGATTTTCTATCGCTTTTGATATGTGGTGCGAAGAAACGTGGATCAGTTATTTTGTGGGGGCAACATTATGGATTGCAGATACAATCACTTCTAAATCCATAGATGAATTACCACAAATTTTGGAAAACGAGAAAATAACAGTTTTTCATGCGGTTCCTAGTTTACTTGCCGCAATGCCTAGAGATGCAAAAACAGTACGAATCGTAAACTCCGGCGGGGAAGCTTGTACACATTATGTCTTAGAAAAATGGGCTAAGGATGGAAGAAAGTTTTTTAACAGTTATGGTCCAACCGAAACTACTGTCTCTGCTTCCATCGCGGATTTAAAATATGGAGATTTAATAACGATTGGGAATACATTGCCAAATTACAGTATGGCAATTGTGGATGAAGCATTGAATCCAGTCAAAATAGGTGATGAAGGGGAATTAGTAATTTCTGGGATTGGCGTTTCTACTGGATATTTGGCAAGACCTGATTTAACAAATGAAAAGTTTATTAAAAAACCAAGTTCTTTGTCCTCTTTGTACGGCGATCGTATATACAAGACGGGCGATATCGCAAAATTAAATAGACACGGAAACATAGAATTTAATGGTAGAAATGATGATCAAGTTAAATATCATGGGTTTAGAATTGAATTAGGCGCGATTGAATCTGCACTATGTGGAATTTCATCTATCAAAGAAGCCGCATGTAAAGTATTGAGTCAGGACAATGGCGTAGAAAATTTAGTTGCCTTTTTAGTCGTTGATACAACCATCTCATTTTCAGAACAAAAGATTAAAAATGAAGTTGCCAAAGTGTTACCAAAGTACATGGTTCCTACGATTATTGAAACTATAGAAACAATGCCAAGGTTATCTAGTGGAAAGGTAAACCGAAAAGAATTGATCTATATTACGACGGAAAATTTCGATAAAGAAAATAAAATAGATGAAAAGTTAAGTAATTCTGAGAAAGTAATCTTGTTATTGAAAAAATATTTTACCAACGAGGAAATAGCTTTAACGAAAGACTTTTTTGATGATTTGGGTGGTGATTCATTTACAGCCGCTCTTTTTGTCTCTGAATTAAGAGAAAATTTCGGTTTTTCAAATGCTTCAATTCGAGACATTTATATACATAAGCCGTTACAGAAATTAGTTGATTTTTGGGAAAAAGAGGAGGAAAAAGAAGTGAAAGTTGAAAATAAAGAAACCTATTTATCTGTTAAAAATCTAAATTATTTCACTTGTAATTTGATGCAAACAATCTCCTTGATTTTCCTTTTTTCTTTTTTCTCTCTCCAGATTTTTTTACCTTATTTAGGGTTTAGTTACACCTATAATCTAACAAAAAGCTATTGGGAATCTACTTTCCTGTCCTTTTTGATTTTTTGCTTACTGCCTATCTTATTTTTTGGGTTAACAATCGTACTTAAAAAAACCATTATCGGAACTATGAAAGAAGGCGATTATCCAGTTTGGGGTGGGTATTATTTTAAGTGGTGGTTTTATAAAAGTTTTCAGAAATTAACGAATGTAAATCTATTAAGTGACACGCCTTTATCTGCAACTTATTTAAAGTTTTTAGGTGCCAAAATTGGCAAAGATGCTCAGTTTAGTTCCTTTAAAATTGGCGCAGAAGATTTACTGACTATTGGAGAGGATGTGAGCATTAGTTCGTATGTAAATATTGATAATGCTTGGATTGAAAATGGATTTTTAAAGTTAAGAAAGATCCATATTGGGAATCATGTTTGCATAGGTAGTAGTAGTGTTGTATCTGGTGGGGTTGTGATGCACGATTGGTCAGAATTAAATGACTTAAGCTGTGTGTCAAATGATACTATAATTAATGAAAATGAAATCTGGGAAGGAAGTCCTGCACATAAACTACGTGTTAAAACTCCAATTGAAAATAGTTCTCCATTAATAGTTCCTTTAAAAAAGAAAAGAATATATAAGGCGATCTATTCCTTTCTAATTTTGATTTTTCCTTTGGCAAGATTAATACCACTTTTACCGGTTCTAATTTTAGTGCACGATTTTGAATCTATTTTTGAGAATAACGCTATTAGCTATTTGTATTTTATGCCCTTACTCGCAATCGTATATGTAGTTGGATTTATTATACAAACTGCCGTAAGTAATCGTGTTTTACAATACCGAATGAAAGAAGGTACGTACAGTGTGTATAGTTTTGTTTTTATGCGAAAATGGTTGTCTGAACAAGTGATGAATTTATCCTTAGAGGTTTTACACCCAATGTATGCTACTATTTTTATTGCGCCATTATTTAGACTTTTTGGAGCTAAAATTGGAAAAAACACCGAAATTTCTACCGCTACTGGAATTACACATTGTTTATTTGAAATGGGTGATGGTGGCTTTATCGCAGACACTGCAACTATTGGAGAATTTGAAGTGAAAGGGTTAAGATGCACCTTAAAACATACCAAGATCGAAAACGATACATTCATTGGGAATAGTGCTGTTCTACCGCAAGGATACGAACTAAGAGAAAAGATGTTGATTGGAGTATTATCTACTCCGCCTACTCCAGAAGTATTCAAAGAAACACCCTATAACGATTGGTTTGGCTCCCCTTCCATTCCTTTGCCAAACAGACAAGAAGCGCAAGATTTTCCGTTAAACTTGACCATAAATCCTTCTTTAAGTCGAAAAATAATGCGTGGTACCATCGAATTTATCCGCATCATTTTACCAACTTCTTTGATTATTTTTTGTAGTATTCAATTCATTGATATTTTACATCACTTAATTTTAGGAAAAGAATATGCGCAGTTATTTTTATCCTTACCATTCCTATATCTTGGTATGATTGGACTCCCCTTTTTATTGATTACCATAGTATTGAAATGGATAGTAATCGGAAAATACAAAGAAGAACAATTACCAATGTGGACAATGAAAGTTTGGAAAAGTGAGGGTTTAACAACCTTATACGAAGCATTGGCAATTCCATTTTTGTTAGATTTTTTAACTGGAACGGGATGGTTACCGATATGTCTTCGCTTGTTTGGAGTAAAAATTGGAAAACGAACGGTAATGAATACAACAGACATCACTGAATTTGATAATGTTACCATTGGTGATGAAACTATTTTAAACGATGATTCAGGACCACAAACCCATTTATTTGAGGATAGAATTATGAAAATTGGAAAAGTAACTATTGGAAATAAGTGTTCCATTGGGTCCGGAAGTATCATTTTATATAATACGAGTATCGAAGATGAAACAAGAATTTTAGCTTTGTCATTAGTTATGAAAGGAGAAACATTAGCTGGAAATAAAACTTGGGGCGGTAGTCCTGTTAGACCACTATAAAATATACTAAGATTTGAAATTTAAATACCTACTTAGTCTGCTTGTTTATTGGATAGTAATACTTCCCACGAATGCATTTAGTCAAATTGACAAAGGCCAAAGAAATTTACATATCGAAAAGAGTAGCACCAATCGTGATTCGATAGAAGAAATTCAAGATTCGATAAAAGAAACGCTTCCTTCCATTGAATTTAATTCTGAGATTTCAAATAAAGTTGTTTTTTGGGGAAGAACATTTGGAGTAAATCAAATCGGATTAGATCCTACCATTGTTTTTAACACAGGAAAAGGTTTTTACTTTTATACAACAAGTTATTATTGGAGTCAAGATGCAGATCCAAATTTGTTCGCTAAATCTGATTTTGGGTTAGGTTATTACAAAAAGATCTCAAAGAATTGGTCAATTTATTTGAATTACGAAAAATGGAAATATTTCAATGGAGATAATTTTGTTCGCAATGCAATAACTAATTCGTTAGAAGCCAATGCTACGTTAAGCTTGGATTGGATTAATGTTGAATCTTCCTTGTATTATTTGTTTGGAAACATCAAAATAGTTGAATTAAATGTAAATGTAAGTCAAGAATTTGATTTGTTTCAATTTGGAAAATATACGAATGTTTCATTTTTTCCAGAGCTTGCAACTGTATTCGCAGATAAAAATTTCCTTCCAATCTACAGCGACTTCCCTTCCAATTTTCAAAACATAAATAGTTTTAGATTGTTGAATTTAGCGTTGAATGTCCCACTTGCTATTCAAATAAATAATGTAGAAATAGAACCAGTTTTTCATCTCAATTTTCCGATACAACAACCAAATGAAAGCGTTAAGCCCTTTCACTATTCTTCTTTAAAATTAGCCTATACCTTTTACTTTCAGAATGAAAAACTAAAAGATAAATTTTAACCAAATTTGGTGAATTATAAAAAGTATGTTTAACGGAGTTTTTTAATTGTTATTCCCCACCACCTTCTAAATTTTCATCGATACGTTTTAAAAAGTTCATTGTGTTAGAAACACTTTGTTTTACAACTTTTTCATCTTTTTTAAATTCTTTTTCTGTTTTTTTATTTAAAACATCGATTTCGTTGATACTTTCTTTGTATATGTGTTTTGATGTCTCAATCGCATTTTTCTCTGCTTTTTTCAGGTAATATTTTGCAGAATGTGTTGCTTGTTTTGCTTGTTTTGGAGCATCCATTTCGATATACGTTTCAGTAATTAGCAAAGAATGGCCTGCTAATGCGTGATAAGTGTCTTGAAAGACTTTTTGCAACTCGGAAACATCTTTTACTTTTCCAGTTTTAAGGTTAGTAGTTAGCGACTCAAGAGCAACAATTTGTTTGTCAATTGGAGTTTCATTTTTGAAATCTTTTTTTAATTCTTTCAAAGCCACGACAGATTTATCAATTTGTTGTGCACATAATACTTTATTTCCTTCTAGATACGCTTCTATTGCTTCTTCGAAAAACTCATTTGGTTCATTTACCTCTAACGATACAACCGTTTCTGTTACTTCATTTTTTATTTCTTCTGATTTGTCAGAAGTATTTGTATTACAAGATGTTATGATTGAAATTCCTGCTATAATTAATGACAATCTTACTATATTTTTTTTCATAATTTTTTTATTTCAAATGTAACATACATAATTTGTAAATTGGGATAAATTAGTCAGTTTATTAACTGATAATAATCAGTAGTTTCCATTTTCGAAAAGGTCTAAATTACTGTAATACGAGAATAATAATTATGCTACTTTTACGTTATAGGTTAGTTAGACTACATGAAATAATTAATTATTTAAAAATACACCATTGAA
>CANCJF010000042.1 GCA_947378245.1 Bacteroidota bacterium | reverse complement strand
TCTAGAGAGCGCTTTTATCAAAAGAACAATTAGGAGAACGATTTCTAAGACAAAGATCTATTGATAATTTCATAGTGGATTTCTTTTGTCCAAAATTGGGTTTAATCATTGAAATTGACGGAATATCACACTTGAATAAGGGAGACTATGACTTTTATCGAGAAGAAAAGTTAAAATCTTTTGGTTACACACATATACGTTTTAAGGAAGGAGAGGTTATGAATCAATTGGATGAAATTAACAATCAAATTCTACATGTGATTTATGTGTTAAATGAAAATATGGGGAGAACATAATATTTTTGGCAACCTCCGTTCCTAAGTCACCTCCCTTTATCCCTCCTCAAGGAGGGAAACATATGGTTTCAATTGATTATTAAAATTTAATCTCTTATTTTTGTATAGTAAGCTTGATTATGAAAGAAAAAAAACTAATTGATATTCGTAAAGTAATTGGAGATAAAAACCCTAAATTACTTAAACTACTCCCTGGATTTGTTATTCGTTATATTCAACGCATCTTACACGAAAAGGATGTGAATGAAGTAGTGGAAACTAACAAAGACAAGCTTAATCAAGATTTTTGTCAGGCGGTAATCGACCGATTTAATATCAAACTGATTGCCGAAGGAATTGAAAATGTTCCTACTACGGGAGGAGTTACCCTTGCCATGAATCACCCACTAGGAGGTATGGATGCAATGGCATTGGTGACAGCGTTAAAAAACCAACGCACTGACCTGAAATTCATTGTAAACGACATTCTACTCCACCTAGAAAGTATGAAAGGAATGTTTGTCGGGGTAAATAAGCATGGTCGAAATTCGAATTCCAACCTACTAAAGATAGACGAGATTTTTTCAACTGGTAGCGCTGTATGTATCTTCCCTGCTGGATTAGTAAGTCGTAAAATCGATGGAAAAGTCCAAGATTTAGAATGGAAAAAGACCTTTGTTTCTCTTTCACTAAAACACAATCAACCAATCATTCCAGTTTACATTGACGGTAAATTATCAAATTTCTTCTACCGTTTAGCTGCTTTTCGTAAGGCTATTGGCATCAAAGCAAACATCGAAATGTTTTTCTTGGTAGACGAATTGTTCAAACAAAAAAATGTGACGATGAAACTAACATTCGGAAAACCAATTTACCCAGATTCACAGGATAAGTCTAAACCACAAAAACAATGGGCGGAGGAAATTCGCAAGCAAGTATATTCATTTTCAGAAAAGTAAACTATGCAACAAGAAATTATAGCACCGATTTCTAAAGAAATCATCAAACAAGAATTAAACAAAGATCGTTTTATACGCACAACCCGTAAAGGTGGAAATGAAATCTATTCGGTAAACATACACAACGCACCAAATACTTTACAAGAAATTGGTCGTTTACGCGAAGTGACTTTCCGTCAATCAGGAGGTGGAACTGGTTTACCGCTCGACTTAGATGAATTTGATACCAATGAAGCTTGTTACGAACAGCTGATTGTTTGGTCGCCGGAAGACGAAGAAATTGTAGGTGGTTACAGATATATCCTTTGTAAAAATGCGATTCAAGAAGATGGAATTCATTTATCTACGAGTCATTATTTTGATTTCTCTGAGACATTCGTAAAGGAATATTTACCCCTAACCATTGAATTAGGTAGATCTTGGGTACAACCGAATTTTCAACCTGCTGTGAATCCACGTAAAGGCTTGTTTGCTTTAGATAATATTTGGGACGGTTTAGGTGCAATTATCATTACCAATCCTACTATGAAGTATTTCTTTGGTAAAGTTACGATGTACCCAAGTTATGATCGTGAGTCGCGTGATTTCTTACTTCATTTCATGCACCATTATTTCCCAGATAATGAGAAATTAATGACTCCTTTCCATCCATTACAACAAGATTACGATCACCATTTTATAGAAGAACAATTACAAAATTTATCTTTCAAAGATGGATTCAAAGTGTTGAATTCATATGTACGTGCTCGTAATGAAAACGTACCTCCTTTAGTAAATATTTACATGCACCTCTCCCCTACCATGAAAACGTTTGGAACAGCTGTAAACCATGAATTTGGCGACGTGGAAGAAACGGGAATTTTAGTTACTATACCAGATATTTACGAAGAGAAAAAAGAAAGACATATAAATTAATATGTCTTTTAAAAATTATTTTGAAACTAGATAAATCGAAAAGAACTTACTTTTAACTAGTTAATTTTACATACTAAATCTTGACCAAGTTGATCATAATTAATTCCATCAAAAGTACCAGAACTCATCATTAACAATACTTTATTCTTCCAGTTTACAGCATCAATAAAAGTTAAAACATCTTCTGTTGTGTCAAAAACATTTACCTGTCCACCAAAAGCATCCTTTACCAACTCAATCGAAATTGGTTCTAGTTTTTTATGCTTAACTACTTCAGGACTATAATAGACAACTGCTTCGTCTGCCTGGTCCATTGTATTCTTATAATGAGGTAAAAATTCTTTTTTCAAAGAGGAGAAGGTATGTAACTCCATACATGCTATAACCTTTCTATCTTTGTATTGTTCTTTCACAGCTTTTGTAGTTGCCATTAATTTAGAAGGTGAATGTGCGAAGTCTTTATACATCACAAAATCTTTCGATTCAACTACTTTTTGAAGACGCTTACCTGCACCAGTAAATGTGGACATTTCGGTTAAAAAATCAACATTTGAAATTCCCATTTGTTGCCCTAAATACATCGCCCCCATCATATTCTGCAGATTATGGGCTCCAAAAATTCTTAATTCATATTCTTTACCTTCAAAAGTTACAACAGTTCCTGAATTAGTAATTCTATAAATAGGTGTTTTATACGGTATAGAATTTATATTATTTTCAAAAGTTAAGCCAAGCTTATTTACTTCTATATCCTCTGAATTGTATATTAATGTTCCATTCTCATCAATACACTCACAAAAAATACGAAATTGATCCACATAATTTTCAAACGTTGGAAAAACATTTATATGATCCCAAGCTATACCACTAATAATAGCTACGTGGGGTTTATAAAGATGGAATTTAGGCCTACGGTCAATTGGGGAACTCAAATACTCATCCCCTTCTAAAATCATAAATGGTGCAGATTCACTTAATTTCACCATACAATCATACCCTTCCAATTGAGCACCAACCATGTAATCTGCTTCAATCCCTAATTGTTTAACAACATGTAAAAGCATTGAAGTAATTGTTGTTTTACCATGACTACCTCCAATTACAATTCTTTTTTTAGTTTTACTTTGTTCATACAAATACTCCGGGTAGGAATAAATTGGAATATTTAATTCTTTTGCTTTTAATAATTCTGGATTATCTGCCCTTGCGTGCATACCAAGAATTACAGCGGATAAGTTTTTATTAATATTATTTTCATCCCAACCGATACTAGCTGGATAAATTCCTTGACTTTTCAAACGAGAAGCTGATGGTTCAAAAATCTCGTCATCAGAACCTGTAACTTGATACCCTTTTCTGTGTAAAGCAATTGCTAAATTATGCATTGCACTACCTCCAATAGCAATGAAGTGAACTCTCATACTTATTGTGTTAATTTTTTTTCAACTTTGCGTCTTGTGTTTCTCTTTGCCAAATTGCTTCTGTTGTAGGCGAACCATTTTTTGAATAAGTTATAAAATCATTTGTTTGTGTTCGCGTATATATCTGCCCATAACCATTTTTAACAATAATTCTTCGTGTTACAACAGCTAACAAAGAACCCTTTTCATCGTTTTTATTAAATTGTTCTTGAGTAACCCCTTCAGGATATAAACTCCCAATCGAATTTGCAGCCTTTTCGTCAAATTTAATTTCCTTTTTTTCTATATTTTCAAGTATTGTTCTTGCTTCAAGTGTTTGAATTCTTCTTTGTTCAGTTTCAAGATTTGTACCACCTTCTATGTTATTTTCTAAGGTGTTTAAAGACGTTTTATTTTCCGTTATATTTGCTTTTTCAGAGGAAATACCAACTAAAACTTTCGATTCCAAGTTATTGATTTTATCTTTTGAGCTATAGGAATCGGTAATCTCTTTACTTTGAGCTTCAATTAGTCCTTTGTTTTGACTTTCTTCAATTTCAGTTATTTTTTTAGCTGTAAAATCTTGTTTTCCTTTACTGGTTTCATCTATCGTGTTATGAATATTTTTCTGTTTAATAATATCTGCATCACTCTTTATACGAAGTTCATTTTGAGAAGAAGCAATTTCATCAATTTCACTTAAAACAACAGAGGAAACAGCATTAACTCGACTATTTGATTCGTATCTATTTGAGTCTTTTGTATCATTTAATATTTTATCGATTTTGCGATAAATTGAAGTAATACTATCATGAGATAACAATCGAATGTTAATTGGAATTTTAGCGAGTGAATCAGTGGATTTTACACGATTCTCAACTTGTTTAATTAATAATTGTTCATTATTTCCGATAGTTTTACCCTTTTCTTTTTCTCTAACATCTGCTTTTTCGCTAAAGGCCAAATTATTTTCAACCATTTCGTTTGAATTCTTCCTGTTTTTATCGGACAATCCTACCTCAAGCTCATTATTATTTTGATTAGTTTCATTTACAAGCTCAGTAATTTCTTCTTTAGATAAACGATTATCATTATTTTTCTTTTCTTCAGTATGTGTTATTGTATTGAATTTTTGTTCAATCACTCCTCTTGAATCGTGCATTATTTTTACAATTGAATCTGCAGTTGCTCCATCTTTATTATATTTTTGAACTAAAATACTATCTGTCGATGCACCAATTTGAACAAAACCTTTTCCTATGCTATCAGATAAATTATTTCTTCTAGTAATTGTTTGATCTACATATACTTTTAAATCATATTGATATTTTTGTTGGAAATCAGTCACCGAAATTACTGATTGCTGTTCCATTTGAAGTTTGATATTCATAGAATCCTTAACTTCCTTATTTTCAAAATTCAAACTATCAATTCTATTTCTTACATCATTAAAGTTGGTAGTTGCAGCTTGCATTTCTTTAATTCTATTTGAAGATAATTCATGTTCATTTTTTGTTAGACCTTCATTTTTTGATGAAAGATTCGTGTTTTGTTTATTTTTTCTTTCTATATCAGCTGCTTTTAAAGCTTTTTGAGCATCTAAAATTGACATCTCTGAACTTTGACCTAAATCAGGTAATGGTTCAGCTTTTGTAATCGGTTTTGGATTCAACAAATCTTCTATTTGTCTTAACATTTTGGGAGGATAAGAATCTGATGTTTTAATTTTTACCGCTCTTAAAAACAAATCTTTAGCCCCTTGATAATCACCATTTTTAAATTTCTCATCAGCTTTGTTTATTAATTTATTATATTCTTTATCAGCCTCAAAACCAGATTTTTTTTGCTCATTTGCATCACAAAGAAGAATTTGTTTTTTAACTCCCTCATCTGAAGGCATTATAGAAGCTGCTGATTCATACGTTTTTTTTGCTTCCAAATATTTACCTTGAGCAAATAACATATCTGCATCTCTTACTTTTTTGGTAAAATCCATTTTCCTTTGATCTTCAGTTTGCGAAAAACTAAATCCAGTACAAAATAAGATTAAAAGGAAAAAATAATATGTTTTCATAACTAATGCCTGTAAATCACTCCTAGATAATAAACAAATATCGAAATAATCGCTTAAGTTATTTAGTTTCTATTGAAATTTATTCATTTTTTCCCTAAATTAGACAACTCAATTTTGAAAATTAAGTCTTAATTATATATAAATCAAGTTATATTATGTTTAAAAATTCATCTCTATTATTTGTATTCTTAGTTATAAGTTTCCAACTAACTTTTTTTGGTCAAACTTCAAATTTTAAGCATAACTTATTATTGGAAAACATAACTGATGAATCTCAGTTAGTCATTTCAATTAAAAATAATGAAGAGGTGAACGCTTATTTAAATAGCCATGAATTAAGAATCAAATCATCAACAAAAAATTGGAATTTCTTGACCTTGAATGGAAGTCAATTTAAAAATATACTCAACTCACAGATTTCTAAATATTTATACATAGAAACAAGTGAACCAACTATGAATAATGACACTTCACGTGTTCACCATAAAGTTGATGAAGTTCAAAAAGGAATGAATGGTTTACAATCGAAATATAAAGGTAAGGGAGTAATATTAGGATTTATTGATAATGGAATGGAATATACGCATCTTGATTTTTATGATTCTTTAGGGAAGACAAGACTATATTCCTATTGGGATCAGACAAACACGAATGCAACTCTTAGGTCGCCACAACCATTTAACTATGGAGATGAGTGGACATCTAGTGACCTAGACAATAAAATCTTCACTCCTACACTTACAGATGGACATGGGACGCACGTTCCTGGCATTGCTGCTGGAAATGGTAGAGCAAATGGTAGAAATTTAGGTATGGCACCTGAAGCAACGATTGTTTATGTACAGACTTACACAAAAGCAAAAAATTGGACATTAACTGTTTCTGATGCATGCGATTACATTTTCAAAATTGCTGATAAATTAAACATGCCCTGCGTAATAAACATTAGTTTTGGTGTTGCGAATGGTTCTCATGATGGTAGTGATCCTGCTTCTGAATTAATCGAATCTATGTTAGATGCAAAACCAGGAAGAATTGTTGTAGCGGCAGCTGGAAATTCAGGTAATTTGACTAAATATCACATAGGTAATAACGTAAGTTCTGACACCTCTTTTTTTTGGTTGAAAAACAACGTAGCTGGTGTAGCAGGTAAAAATACTATTTGGTTTGAATCCTGGGCTGACTCCATAGATTTTGCTAATATACAATTCTCTATTGCTGCAAATTTACCAGGAGGTAACTATCAACTAAGAAGTAAAACAAAATTTATAACATTTCAAGATGCATTAGCAAATCCATATTTGGATACGCTCTACAATGAAAATGGTGTAAAAATTGGAAGAGTTGAGTATTATGGGTCTATGGTAAATCACTTAGCGAATATGGAATTAGCAATCTATGTTGATTCTATCAATTATTTATATCAATTCAGAACTACAGGACAAGGTAGATTGGATTGTTGGTCGCTAGGTACCTCTACAAAAAATAATGAAATAGTAGCAACTATACCGTCACCTTCGGTTTATCCTAATATAGTTCATTATATTTTACCGGATTCATTTCAAACATTATACTCATCTTATATCTCATCAGAAAAGGTAATAACGGTTGGTAATATTTCAACAAAATCATCATATACAACCAAAGATTTAGTTTCACACCCATCCTTATTTTTACCAAGTCAAATAAATACCACTTCCTCAATGGGTCCAAACCGTAAAGGAGTTATAAAACCTGATATAGTTGCATCAGGAACAAAAATATTTTCTGCGAATCCTTCTAAATATCTAAAAGATCCCAATAACCTTTCGTTATTAGACATTGGTGGGTTTCATATTTTAAATTCTGGAACTTCGATGGCTTCTCCTCTAGTTGCTGGAATAGCTGCGCTTTATTTAGAAAAATGTTCTAAAGCTTCGTATTTAGATTTTAAAAATGATATGATTTCTACTGCAAAAACCTTAGCAATTCAAGGATCCTTGCCAAATAACACCTATGGAAATGGTGAAATTGATGCGCTCGCTTTATTATTAAAGACAAATGCAAAAACAAATACATCAGGAATTTCACAAATAACTTGTGGCTCACCAGCATCTATAAGTATTAATTCAGATAAAGGGATTTCGTCTATTGTTTGGGATGATCAAACAACAAATACTAATAAAACATTTACGAATCCTGGAAAATATGGGTTTCAAATTTCTGATTCTAAGAATTGTTTGTATAAAGATACTATATTGATTACTGAAAAAAAATCCATTAATTCAACCATAAGTATTATTGGAAATTCAAAAATCACATGTAATAACAAAATTGTTACTGTTAAAATTACAGGTGGAACTAGCTACCAATGGTCAGGAGGAAATTCTATTCAAAATGATACTATTTCATTTGATCACGCTGGTAAATATTATGTTTTAATCACTACAAACGGATGTTCAAAACAAGATAGTATTTTAATCGAAAATGATACTATTCACCCTTCTTTACAATTGAAACAATTAACTCCTTCAATGATTACATGTAAAAACAAAACTGTAAAAATTGTAGTTTCTGGAGCCACTGATTATGTTTGGGATGACGGTTTTTCTCCATTTAAAGATACAAATGAATTTAATAATTCAGGAACATATCATGTAATTGGTTCGTCAATAAATGGATGTACATCAAAAGATAGTATTAAGATTTTGATGGATACATTAAAACCTATTGCTAAATTATCCTATATTGGATTAAACAAAATAACATGCAATCAAAAAACAGTTACTGTTGTTGCTAGTGGAGGTCAAACATATAAATGGTTTAGTGGTGATACTCCGACAAAAGATACAAATTCGTTTAAAAACCCTGGAGTTTATTCATTAGAATTAACAGGATCCAATTCATGTGTTTCAACTTCAAACATTACAATATTACAAGATACTGTCTCTCCAACATTATCTATTATATCACCAAATGGAAATTCTCTAAATTGCACAAAATTAAAAACAACATTTTATGTTAGTGGTGCTAATCATTATTCATGGACGGGAGGTTTATACAACAATAAGGACTCAAACGTTTATTTATTGGCAGGTACTTATTTTGTAACTGGAACGAATTTAAATGGTTGCTCATCGTCAAAATCATTTCTAATTTATTCAGACACCTCAAAACCAAATGTTTTGTTGAATTTTCTAGGAGATTCACTATTAACGTGTATCAATAAATCAGTTCGTATTTCAATGATTGGCGCTAAAAATTACTTTTGGAATGGAGGTAATTTATTCTCAAATAATATACAAGAATTTACTAAAGAAGGAAGTTATTTACTTAAGTCCATTGGAAATAACACATGTGAAACTATTAAGACCATCACCTTAAAAAAAGATACAATACTTCCGATAATTACAAAAACAATATTAGGTAATAATCGATTTACTTGTTTTAATAAATCTATTCAAATAGTACTTAAAGGAGCTGACAAATTCCTTTGGGATTCAGGGAATTCACCTAATGGAGCAACAAATACATTTACCCAACCAGGTGTTTATCATTACATTGCAAACAATTCTAATGGGTGTTTATTAACAGACAGTATTACATTAGAAACGGATACTATTCCTGCAAAAACAATGGTTCAAACTTTAGGAAAAAAAGATTTAACATGTTCAAATAATCGTGTTTTTATAAAAATTTCTGGAGGAGTTAATTATTCCTGGAATGGAGGTAGTTCAACCAAAACTGACACAAATTCATTTACATCACCTGGAAACTATCTTGTTAATATCACGGACGACAAAGGTTGTAATTCTACACAAAACATATATATTTCACAAAATCTTATACAACCGAAAATTTCAATCAATTTATTAACAAGTCCATATATAACATGTGATAATGAACCGGTTAAAGTTAAGACAATTGGTGCAGTATCATACACATGGAATGGAGGTTTGAATATAAATTCAGACACAAATACATTCTTATCTCCAGGTATTTATAAATTAATCGCCAAAGGAGAAAATGGTTGTTTAACGAAAGATTCAATCATTGTTGATCGTCATTCATATCCTTTAATACCTACGATTACTCAAAAAGATTCTTTATTGATCGCTTCAACTTCTCCTAATTATCAGTGGTATGAAGATGGAAGTTTATTGAAAAACGCAACAAAGCAAACTTTAGTTTACAAGTTCGATAAAACTTATTTTGTTAGTATCGAGTCAAACGGTTGTATTTCAAGTAGTAAATTTTACACTCCAAAACTATCAAAGCTTTCTGAATTAAGTTTGAATGATATTTACGCTTTTCCAAATCCTACAATCACAGGAAGGTTTTCTCTTCAAGGAGTTCAAGAGGATGATCAGTTGCAAGTATATGATTTATTAGGTAATAAAATCAATTTAATACAATTTGGTCAGAATGAATATCAATTAGAATCATTAGCAGACGGAGTATATTATATAGCGATTGTAAGAAAATCAAGCAGTTTGTTATTAAAAATTATCAAAAATTAAGCGAACAAATTAATAAATCCTTATTTTTGAAATTAACTTAAAAAAAACAAAAGATGAATTTAACAGGTATAATCGCAATTTCAGGTAAACCAGGATTATTTAAAGTTGTTGCTCAAGGTAAAAGCAATTTAATTGTTGAGTCATTAGAAGATGGGAAAAAAATCCCTGCTTATTCAACTGATCGTATTTCTGCTTTAGAAGATATTAGTGTTTACACCTACGAAGAAGATGCGTTATTGTCTTCTGTTTTTGATTCAATTTTCAAAAAAGAAAATGGTGGTATTGCCCCATCTCACAAGGAAGATAAAAACACTTTGGAAAATTATTTGTTAGAAGTTCTTCCAAACTATGATCAAGAACGTGTATATTTTTCAGATGTAAAGAAAATTTTCCAATGGTATAATTTACTTCATAAATCTGGCAATATCGTATTAGACACTCCAGTTGAGGAAGCAGAAAAAGAAGCTAAACCTAGTAAAAAAGCAAATACTGCAAAAGCAGAAGCAACAACTGAAACAACTGAAGAAACTCCAAAAAAAACGAGAGCCCCACGAAAAAAAACAGAAAAGACTGTTGAATAATACGTTCACTAAAATGTAACTAAAAGTTACACACTTATATGCGGTTCGAACATCCAACAATTTTATTTACACTTTTACTGTTAGTCGTACCAATTCTAATTCATTTATTTAGTTTTCGTCGCTACAAAACTTACTATTTTTCGAGCATACATTTCTTAAAAAATATTGAGGAAGAGACTCGTAATGTTCGGAAATTAAAACATCTTTTGGTGTTACTCTCTCGCATATTAGCTTTTACTTGTTTAATTTTTGCTTTTGCGCAACCTTATCTTCCTGTGAAAGGAATATCAAATTCACATGCAAGTTCTGTGTTAGCAATCTATATTGATAACTCATTCTCAATGTCAAGTGAAGGTTCCAATGGAAATTTGCTTTCTGAATCAAAAGAACAAGCCCGAAAATTTATCGAGAATACACCTGCAACTACTCAAGTAATGTTGGTGAGTAATGAGTTGTCAGGTATTGAACAACAGCTTTGCACAAAAACTGATGCTTTAAACCGTTTAGATAAACTCACCTTGTCGCCATTACATCATCGTATGTCGGAAGTGATCAATTGGATGGAAGAAAGTGTGAACGAAAAAATAAACGTTCGCACAACTAAACAATTTGTAGTACTAAGTGATTTTCAAAAGAATCAAAGCGATTTAGCCACAATTCATCTTGACAAACATAGTTACTTCTACCCTATCCAGGTCATTCCTCAACAAAAGCAGAACGTTTCGATAGATTCCATTTGGTTTAATGAACCAAACTTCAAAATTCGAATCAACAATGAGTTGAATATCAAATTAACCAATCATAGTGAAGAATCTATACCACATTTAGAACTTCAATTTTCAGTAAATGACACAAAACGTACTGTATTTGTAGAGATTCCTAAGAAAAGTAGTAAAAATGTACAATTGAATTATTCAGATCTTACCACTGGAGAAAAGATTGGTCAAATTCACATCAATGATAAAAACTTACATTATGATGATGATTATCACTTTGTTTATCAAGTTTATCCTTCCGCAAATATATTGATAATCCAAGGTGAAGACGCTTCATCTAACATTTCCAAAACTTATCGATTGGATAATTATTATCACGTTCAAGAAGTAAACAGCACATCGTTTTTACCAGAAAACACAAGAGACAAGCAATTGATCATATTAAATGGCGTAAATAAGCTAAACGATGGAATCAATGATGCCCTTCAAAAATTTTCTCAAATAGGTGGTTCAGTAATCTTATTTCCAGGTACAAATATATCAAAACAACCTTGGAACAGTTTATTGACGCAATTAAAGTTACCTACTTTCCGAGCTTTGAGTACAGAAAAAATGACGTTAACAACAATAAATTATGCAGATCCTTTTTTTCAAGGAATTTTCGACAAGAAACCTGCGAAATTGAATTTACCTCTTATCAAAAAGATTTTTGAAACTGGTAGTTCTGTTTATTCGACTAATTTATTGACCTTACACAATAAACAACCATTATTAGTTAAAAGTGGAAATTCTTATTTATTAACGAGCTCATTAGATTCTACTTTTAGTGCTTTTACTCAAAATGCATTATTTCCTTCTTTTTTATTACGAGCAGCAGAATTGAGCCAACAAAAATCCCAATTAGCATTAACCATTGGTCAAAGCACTCGTTACCCTTTGAATACCCCATTAAAGAATGATGCAGTTTTTCACATAAAAGGGGAAGGTATTGATTTTATTCCAACTGTGGAAAAAATTGATCAATTAACTTATTTATCCTTATTAGGGTCACCCTTTTCTTCAGGCTTAAAACAAGGTATTTATCACATTTTAAATGATAATTTTTCGGTTTCTTTGGCTTTAAATTACGACCGTGAAGAATCAGATATTCGTACGTATTCTGATCATGAAATTATGACCTATTTTACCCCAGATAAATTCCCTCATTTATTCTATAAGAGTACCCAGTTGGGTGATCGAAATTTAAAGATTGCGTTAGAAAAACCTACGGAATATTGGAGGATTTTCTTACTTTTATCCTTGCTTTTCTTATTTACAGAAATGGCGATATTAAAATTTTTACGTTAATTCTTAGTTTATGAAATTTTTAGTAAAACAAGCACAAATTATCGATGCGAGTTCTTCATTTAATCAACAAGTGAAGGATATCTATATTGAAGATGGAAAAATCATCGAAATTTCAGATGTAATTACTAAAGAAGATGTAAAGATAATTGCTTTCGAAAACTTAAAAATATCACAGAGTTGGGCAGATGGTAAAGCTCATTTTTGTGATCCAGGAGAAGAACATAAAGAAACGATAGAATCAGGTTTACAAGCTGCTGCAGCTGGAGGTTTTGCATATATTGGTATGTTACCATCCACACAACCGGTTATAGATGGTAAAACTCAAATTGAATATGCGTTACGCAAGGCCGAGCAACAGGTAGCAACATTGATTCCGTTTGGAACAATTACAGAAAAAATGTTGGGTGAAAACTTAGCTGAAATGTATGATATGTCACAGTCAGGCACTCGTTTTTTCACAGATGACTCTAGACACTTATCTACAGGAATTCTTTATCGAGCTTTACTTTATTCTAAAACTTTTGGTGGTAAAATAATCGCTTTTTCTCGTGATCACTCGTTAGCAAAAGGCGGCCAAGTAAATGAAGGTGAAGCATCTACTAAAACAGGTTTGAAAGCAGAAGCGAGTATTGCTGAAGTGATTGATTTAGAACGTAACATTCGCTTATTAGAATATACAGAAGGAAATTTACATGTTACAGGTCTATCCTGTGATGAATCTGTAAAAATAGTACGCGATGCGAAGAAAAAAGGATTAAATATTACTGCTGATGTACATGTAGAACAATTACTTTTTAATGAAACTGAAGTATTAAATTTTGATGTTAATTATAAATTAAAACCTGTATTACGCAGAGAATTAGATCGATTAGCATTAATACAAGGAGTGAAAGACGGAACTATAGATGCTATTTCATCTAATCATCGTCCACATGACACAGAAGAGAAGGATGTTGAATTTGACCATGCTTCATTTGGAAATATTACACTTCAAACCGTATTTTGTTCTTTATTAACTAAGAGTGATTTTACGTTGGAAGAAATTATAACTATTCTATCTCAGCGCAATCGTGCTTTATTGAATCTTGAATCATCATCCATTGAGGTTGGTGCAACTGCAGATTTCACATTATTCTCTTCGGATGAAACAACAACGTTTACAAAAGATGAAATCTTGAGTTCCACTTATAATACACCATTTTTAAATCAGACCTTAAAAGGTAAGGTTTTCGGGATATTACACAATGGTCAACTTGTAATTAAAGACTAAAATGTCGTCTAAAAAATCCTTCATTCAGCAATATTGGCGTGAAAAAAAAATGGTGGGTGCAATTAGCCCTAGCTCTCCTTTTTTGGCTGAAAAAATGTTGGAAAATATCGATTTCAAAAACAGCAAGGTATTGGTTGAAATCGGTCCTGGTACCGGTGTTTTCACTAAACGTATCATTGAAAAAATGAATTCTGAAACAACCTTGTTGGTATTTGAGTTAAATAAAGAATTTTACAATGCGTTGCAACTTGAAATAAAAGACAAACGTGTTGTTTTTATCAATGATAGTGCTGAGAAACTTGAGTCTTATTTAACTCAACATTCTTTTACGAAGGTGAACTACATTGTATCATCTTTACCCTTATCGAATTTTCCACAGCGTATTACTTTAAAACTTCTACGTATCTTTCAACGTGCTTTAAAGGAGTCAGGAAAATTTATTCAATTTCAATATTCTTTAAAACAAAAACGAGAATTAGAACACGTATTTCCAAATGTGTCGATATCATTTACACCTTTAAATATTCCTCCAGCATTTGTATATACATGCATGAGATAAATGGTCTTATTTTCAATTTGATTCATTCAAAAAATTAACGTAGTTTTGTTTAGTTACAATTTTATGTATGGCCACTAAATTACAATTAGCATTTGAGCTTACTTCCCATTCATTTACAATCACTGAGATTCGTGCACAAGAAGTAACCATTCTCAATCATATCACATTTTCAAGTAGTTCTGAGAGAGAAATGAAGCATGCAATACAATTGGCTATTAGTGTAATCCCACTGACTGAAAAATTTGAAGAATTTACTTTATCATGGGTTTCAAAACAATGTGTTGTAGTTCCAACTCCAATTTTTAAAGCTTCGTCTTCATTCGCTATTTATTCAACTTGTTTTTCCAAAGAAGCAATCACTAATGATTTAGATTACAATGTTATTTCTGAAGGTAACTGTGTTACGGTTTTCGAAATACCCTTGTGGTTAAAATCTTTTTTTGTAATCCATTATCCTCGAATTATTATACAGCACGCGATGAGTCATACACTTCGAAGCGTACTCGAAAAAGCTACAACTACCGAGATTCATTTAGCTATCTACTCTAATTTTTTTCATTTAGTTTTGGTTAAAGGAAATCAATTATTGATTGCTAATACGTATGATTTTACAAATGAAGATGATTTATTATACTATATTTCTTTTTGTATTCAACAAAACGAACTTTCATTTGATAAAGGAGTCATTCATCTTCACTTATCTGAAGAAAGTGACAATGAACTAGTAAATGCGTTTTATTCAAAATGGAAAACGATTTCAAATTTTAAAAGTTACTCTTTTCAAAACACCCCATATTCACTTACTAAACAACAACTAACTTGCGTATAATTAGAGGCATATTAAAATCAAGAAGATTTAGCATACCCAAAAATTTTCCATCCAGACCAACGACTGATTTTGCTAAAGAGGGATTGTTTAACATTCTAGAAAATACATTTTCGCTGCATGATTTAGATATCTTAGATTTATGTGCAGGAACGGGAAATATCACCTATGAATTTGCCTCACGAGAAGCTGGAAACATATTAGCTGTCGACACAAATTATAATTGCTGTAAGTTTATTCAAAAAATGGTGTCTGAAAATAACTTACAAGAAAGTGTCACGGTACTTAAATCTGATATTCGAGATTTTGTTCGTAAGTCGGAACGTAAGTTTGATTTAATTTTTTTAGATCCACCTTACGAATCAACTTTTTACGAAGAAGTAATAGCTACGATTGTAGAACGTGTTTTAGTAAACGAAGGTGGATTACTGGTTGTTGAACATAGTAAACGAAAAGACTTATCACACCTACCGCATTTTGAGAAGGTGAAGGATTATGGAGGTGTGAGTTTTTCATTTTTCTCATTTTAATCACGAGACGTCAAAAATTCACTTCAAATATTAAATAAATACTTTTAAACTTAAATACCTCATACTTTTAATTTTTTATACGACAATGACAAATAATGATGTAATGAAAAAACTTAGAGTTGCGCTTCAGTTACGCAATGATGAAATTATTGAAATCATGAAATTAGTCGATTTTAAGGTGACTGAAAGTGAGCTCGGTGCGATTTTTAGGAAAGAAGATCATCCTAAATATAAAAATTGTGGTGATCAATTTTTACGAAATTTTTTGAATGGTTTAATCATTCATAAAAGAGGTCCTATCGGGAAATATGATGGTGATAAAAATCAAGAAAATTTAGAATAATCATTTGTAAGGATCATCTTACTTCACTTTATCTCATAGAAAAACTAGTGTTTTTTTTATAGCAAAACGTATATAAATTATATTATAGTTCGTATCTCATAATCAATAAATCAGTATTGATTTTGATTATACCTTTTTTGTGGTATTGCATACAATTTAGAACGAATCTAAATTTGCAACACAAAAACATACATTATGAGGCTAGCTAAAAAAATATTAGTTGTTGGTTCAATTTTAATAACACAACTTACTTCAGCTCAAATATTAACACGTGAAGATTCATTGAGTGCAGGACTTGTTCGATCTTCGAATCCTACTGTACTTTCTGGTTATGGGAATGTTCGCTATCATCGAAATCTAACCAACCAAGAGTCAATGATGAACGTAGATCGAATTGTATTATTTGTAGGTCACCGCTTCAATAAACGCATTTCTTTTTTCTCAGAGTTAGAAATTGAGGATTGTAAAGTTGCTGGAGGAGAATTAGGAGGAGAAATTGCTATGGAGCAAGCATTTTTAAAATTCGATATCAATAGTAATAACTACATATCTACTGGTTTATTTATTCCTCGTGTAGGAATAATCAATGAAAATCATTTGCCCACAACATTCAATGGTAACGAAAGACCATTTGTTGAAAACTATATCATTCCTGCTACTTGGAGAGAAATTGGTATTGGTTACTATGGTAATAGTACAAAAATTGCTGGTTTAAATTATTCAGCATCTCTAATGAATGGATTAAATGCATCTGCTTTCGAGAAAGGAAATGGAATACGTGGTGGCCGTTACGAAGGAAGGGAAGCAAATGCAAATGCACTTTCAGCGAATGCTGCTATTTTATATTACCGAGGTGGACTTCGTTTTCAAATTTCAGGTTACTATGGAGGAAGTACAGGTATCTCCAAATTTGCTTCAGACACAACTGGTTTAAAAAATGGTGCTTTTAGCAATCCTGTATCTTTGTTTGAATCAAATATCCAATATCGTTTTCACGGATTTACATTGAAAGCTTTAGCTGCTTATGTTCATATTGATAATGCATATGGAATCAATGCCACCTATAAAAATGATACTCCTGAAAGTATTTTTGGTGCTTATGGCGAGCTTGGTTATAATCTATTACACAAAACAGAAAAAAATCTAACCTTGTTTACACGTTATGAAAACCTTAATATGAACATGAAACTACCTTCGAATGTTGCTAGAGACGAATCCATCAACCGTCAATACTTGGTAAGCGGGATAACTTTTCAACCACATAAGGGTGTTTCCATAAAATTTGATTATTATTGTCTTTTGACTGGCGCAGCGAGTTCTACACCGTCCAAACCATTATATAATCAACAAAACATCATCAACCTTGGAGTAGGTTATAGTTTTTAATATGGATAATGAAAGAAGAGAATTTATAAAAAACTCCTGTACCTTATGTGCAGGAGTTTTAGGTTTAAGCGCATTACTGCCAGCTTTACAAAGTTGTGTAGCAATTACAACCTTACAACTTGAACCAACCAATAATACTTTTCAACTACCTATAACTTCCTTTATTGAGAATTCAAAAGTGGTGGTTATTAAACATAAATCATTGTCATATCCATTAGCTGTTGTACAAGTTAACATTAACTCATATAGATGCTTTGAATTAAAATGTACGCATCAAGACAACGGATTGGGAGTTTCAAATTCAGGTTTTTTCTGCAGTATGCATGGAAGTAATTACGATTTAAACGGTAAAGTATTAAGTCCACCTGCAAGTAGAAATCTTAAAGAATTCAATTCTAGTTTACAAGGAGAAAAGATATTAGTGACCGTTTAATTTTAGATCACCAATCTTTCAAACGATACGTTTACAAATTTGAAAATTTCGTTTACTTGATATTTCTTGGATGATACGAAATGATAGCCTCACGTATAAAACGTTGATCTAAATGCGTGTAAATTTCAGTTGTAGTAATAGATTCATGCCCCAACATTTCTTGAATTGCTCGTAAATTTGCTCCTCCTTCAATCAAATGAGTAGCAAAGGAATGTCGAAATGTATGCGGACTAACCGTTTTCTTTAAGGCGATTGCATTTGCTAAATCTTTGATTATTGTAAAAATCATAACACGTGTCAATTTTGCTCCTCGACGATTTAAAAACACAACATCTTCATTACCAGGTTTAATTTTTTGATGATTACGTGTGTCAGTCACATAGCAAGAAATCTCATCTCTTACAGATGGACTCGTTGGAACTAATCGTTCTTTATTTCCTTTACCAATTACACGAATAAATCCTTCTTCCATATACAAATCTGAAAAACGCAAATTCACCAATTCGCTTACACGGAGTCCACAACTATAAAGCGTCTCCAAAATCGCGCGGTTACGAATTCCTTCATTTTTACTGTAATCGATAGCATCGATTAAAGCATCAATCTCTTCGATGGTGAGAACCTCAGGTAATTTCAATCCAATTTTGGGTAATTCCAACAATTCACTTGGATCATCATCGCGCTCATTTTCCAAAATAAGAAACTGAAAAAATTGTTTCACTCCTGAAATTACACGTGCTTGAGAACGTGCAGATAGGCCTAATTCATGCAAAATAAAGACAAAACCTTTTAGCTGTTCCAAATTTATATTTATCGGATTATCTAATGAAAGATCGATACAATATTCCATTAATTTATGTACATCACGTTGGT
>CANCJF010000041.1 GCA_947378245.1 Bacteroidota bacterium | reverse complement strand
AGTTGATAGTTAGAAACAGCAGGTCCAGAGAAGGTTGCTGTTCCTTTTAAAGTTCCAGTAGGAATTGGTATAACAACGTTTGCAGCATAAGGAGCAGATGCTACAACAGTTCCTGTTGCATGATCAACAATATTAATCGTTACTGGCCCTGAAACCACTGTTCCATTTATTCGGATATTATAGGCGTAATTTGGTGAAGAATAAGGTAAATTTACAATCGTACCAATATTCTGATATGCACCACCACCTTCAGAAATTTCAACTTTGGTTATATTCATCGTACCAGCACCAAGCTCAATTCCAAATCCAGGAGCGATATATTCATTTGCTGTAGCCTTAGCATTCGCTTTCAATTGATAATTTGTATTCTGACAAGTTGTAAAATTATCTCCAGTAGGAATCGTTTGTCCCGTTTTCCAATCAAAACCAACAGTACCACACTTAGGAATTACAGAATTAGTAGCAATATATGTCCCTATTGAATTTGGAGCAGCCATTTCACAGTCTCCAAGAGAATTATCATAAGTAACACAAAGTATATAATCACCTGCAGGAGGATTATCGTATTCAGGATTAAATCCACTTTTGTAATTATTAGCGTTAGGTCTAGCTGGAGTGAATGAAACTAGATTACAATTTTTATCTTTAAGTTCATAAGAAATAGTAGGTGATTTACATATATTGTCAGAAGATGAAAAATATTGTTGAAATCCAATTGTAGTAGTTTGTGCTGGTATAGTTACTGGAACACAAACAGTTTTAATTTGTCCTTTAAGCATTGGAATATTATACAAACTTCCTACAAAATTATCCATTGTACTTTTTAAAGAAGTATATGCATTTGTCAACACTTTATCTGAGGATGTGAAAATTTCATTAGAGGTACAAAGCGTTTGACAAGTATTACACGTAACCGGTGGTTTATGGTAATAGTAACCAGCGTTAATTGTAGACAATGTAACACCTGCAGGCACTGTCAAAGTAATTTTCAAAATATAATCAACATTTGTAACTCCATAAAAGACAATATTTGGATTTGATAATTTGTGGCCTATATCAGTTACTCCAACAACTACTGGAGTCACACAATTTCCTAAAGGATATAAATTAGCAACTACACCTGAATATGGAAAACTTCCGGTAGGTATAGACCCAAAAAACAACCTAACTGATAAAGTACCTAGGGTACCTCCGCTCACTTTGTAGTATAAATCTTTCGTTGCACCAGACGTTAACGCGGGCGAGAAAGTCTCCTGTCCAACTGTTGTAAAAGTAGTTGTACCAATGATTGCAGAAGTAAGAGCTGTATTATCTGAATATGGCCCTCCAATATTTGCACCACCTGCACCACATGTACCAACTTGTCCTTTCGCACCAATAAAAACCAACAAAAACAACAGTAAACTTAAATATTTCATAACTTATAAAATTGAATAATATATTCCCTTAATATTAAGACTCAAAAAATGAGTCATAGTTGCCAAATTTACCAAAAAAACTTGAAAATATCCTACTAATCAAGCTTTCAAATAAATACAGCCCTTTTCAATCTGGAGCTTACTCGGGGTATTGTTTTCATACAAGCCACCAGTACCCAAACCTTGGGGTAATGGGTTTTCAAAGGTTGACGCGAACTGAGCAATACAATTCAACCCCACATTTGATTCTAAAGCAGATGTGATCCACCATGGAATCGCCTTTGTATTAGCGATTTTTATCCACTCGGAAGCTCCTAGCAACCCTCCATGAAGACTCGGTTTTAAGATGATGAATTGAGGCTTGATGATTTCTAATAATCGTATCTTATTTGCTACCTCAACAACTCCTATTAACTCTTCGTCTAGTGCAATTGGCAAAGGTGTTTTGGAACATAAGTTTGCCATCTCTTTCCATTGACCAGCTTTAATAGGTTGTTCGATAGAATGTAACTCGAATTTAGCTAGTTTTTCTAATTTCTCCAAAGCTTCATTTGGATGAAAAGCACCATTTGCATCTACGCGAAGTTCAATTTCATTTGATGAATATCTTGCTCGAATGGAAGATAATATCTCTAATTCTGTTTCAAAGTCAATGGCTCCAATTTTCATTTTCAAACAGGAAAATCCAGCATTTAATTTTTCTTCAATTTGTTGAAGCATAAATTCTTTCGACCCCATCCAAATAAGACCATTAATTGGTATTCCTACTTCTCCACGTGTAAAAGGAGTATCAAATAATTTAATTTTGTTTTTAAAACCTAACAAAGCAGTTTCTATACCGAATAATATGGAAGGAAATACTTCTAATTCAGATAAATGTTCAATATAATAATTAATGTTTTCACATACTTCTTTCAGTTTTTCTTCGTAAGATAAAAAATTGATGAAGTCGGGAGATAAGCCTGGGATGATTGAGCACTCGCCGATTGACTCTTCGACAAGCTCAGAGTAACGAGTGACGTGTGACGAGTGACGAGTGACGTCAGTAGAGTGTTTTAGTGATGATAATGTTATGAACCAGGCGTGTTTTTCCGTGAGGATGCCACGAGAGGTTCCGCTAGGTTGTTTGAAAAGGAAGGTTTGTTTTTTGAAAGAGGCGGAGTAGGCCATGGGTTTTAGAATGAAAAATTTTATAATTGACAATGAGCAATGGACAATGAGCAATGGATAATGGACAATGGACAATGGTTAATGGACAATGGGTACTTCAATAATTATACAATTGTTAATTCAATAATTGTCAATTGTATAATTGTCAACTGTCAATTGAAAAGTTGTCAATTGAAACACGAAATTATTGCATAAAGAATGGATATTCCGAAGGTAGTAAGTGCTACTTTTTTTAGTTCCGGATCGAAATCTTTCTCGTTTTGGGTGGAAAGTACTTTACGAAGATGTGCACTTAAAAAACCAACAGGCAATAGAAAGAAATATTGAAGTAGACCGAAGTGACCTACTAATAAAATCATAGAGGCAATTGCCGATAAAATCAAAAACATATGATACTTCTTAGCCTTTTCTTTCCCAAGTTTTACGACAATTGTAATTTTACCCGCATTGGAATCATTTATTCGGTCACGCATGTTATTCAAATTAAGCACCGCAGTACTTAACATACCGATTGTAATTGCAGGCACTACCACTTCCCAATTGAAGTGTTTGGAAAATAAGGTGTAACTTCCTAGTACACTTACTAATCCAAAGAAAACAAACACGAAAACATCTCCAAATCCACTATAACCATAAGCTCTTTTACCTACGGTATAGGTAATAGCTGCTAAAATAGAAAGAATGGCCAAAACACCATATATACTTATCATTTCTTGATTCATACCTACTGCACTTATTTTTATTAAATAAGCTGCAGAGAGGAGAGATAAAACACTAAAAATGGCAACGGCTATTTTCATTTCTTTCTGTGAAATTTCACCCGATTGAACAGCTCTCACTGGCCCTATTCGATGTTCATTATCTGTTCCTTTTTGAGAATCTCCTAAATCATTTGCAAGATTAGACAAGACTTGAAAAAACAAGGTTGTCAATAAAGCAAATATAAAAATATAACCATCCCAAAAACCATGTTCTTTAGCGATAAAAGAGCCCAAAATAATTCCTGAAAGTGATAAAGGGAGTGTACGTAAACGAAATGCACTAATCCAAGATTTGATCTTCATATTCGAAATTTTAAGGTTCAAATGTACAAGTAATCGACGTTATACACAATGTACATCCCCAAAACTTATTTTTTTGTCAAAGAAGGTTTACATTCTCTTTTGTATTTTCGTAGTTTGTTCAAAATTTGAACCTATGGAAAATAGAATTTGCCAATTACTCAACATTCAATACCCTATCATTCAAGCAGGTATGATCTGGTGTTCAGGATGGGAATTAGCTTCTGCAGTAAGTAATGCTGGAGGATTAGGAATCTTAGGTGCTGGTTCGATGTACCCTGAGGTTCTAGATCAACAAATACTTAAATGTAAATCAGCCACAAACAAACCCTTCGGTGTAAATTTACCGATGTTATATCCTGATATCGAAAAACATATTGAAACAATCATTAAACATCAAATTCCTGTTGTCATAACTTCTGCAGGGAATCCGAAAATTTGGACCAAAAAATTACAAGAGCATGGGTGCAAAGTCATTCACGTAGTGTCTAGTCTAAAATTTGCATTGAAAGCTCAAGAAGCTGGAGTAGATGCTATCGTTGCAGAAGGATTTGAAGCAGGAGGTCATAATGGTAGAGACGAAACTACGACTTTGTGTTTAATCCCAAATGTTGCAAAACATATATCTATTCCATTAATTGCTGCTGGAGGTATTGGTACAGGTAAAACAATGTTGGCCGCTATGAATCTTGGAGCGGATGGCGTTCAAATCGGAAGTCGTTTTGTTACCTCTTTTGAATCAAGTGCTCACCAATTATTTAAAGAAGCTATAATAAAAGCAAACGAAGGAGATACCTTATTAACTTTAAAAGAATTAACTCCTGTAAGATTATTAAAAAATCCTTTTTTCGAAAAGATTGAAAATGCTTACCAAAACGAAGTAACTTCCAAAGAATTAGAAGAAATTTTAGGTCGAGGTCGCGCAAAAAAGGGTATGTTTGAAGGAGATATGGTGGAAGGAGAATTAGAAATTGGTCAAATTTCTAGTTTAATTCAAGAAATCAAACCTGCAAAAGATATAATTAGTGAAATAATGACTGAATTTCACCAAGCAATAAACGAACAACAATCTTCTAAATTTCAATTTTAATGATACAATTCGATCGATTTACCTTACCTAATGGACTACGTGTTATTTTTCATAAAGATGTAACCACTCCCCTAGCAGTCGTAAACACACTTTATGATGTTGGAGCAAGGGATGAAGATGAAAACAAAACTGGATTTGCTCACTTATTTGAACATTTAATGTTCGGAGGTTCTATTAATATACCAGATTTTGACGCACCACTTCAAAATGCAGGAGGAGAAAGTAATGCATTTACTTCTAACGATATTACAAACTATTACGATGTAATACCTGCTCAAAATTTAGAAACTGCATTATGGTTGGAATCTGACCGAATGTTATCCTTAGCATTTACCGATAAAAGTTTAGAAACACAACGTAGTGTTGTGATGGAAGAATTCAAACAACGTTATTTAAATCAACCTTATGGTGATGTTTGGTTAGAGCTTAGACCTTTAGCGTATGAGGTTCATCCTTACAAATGGGCAACAATTGGGAAAGAATTAAAACACATTGAAGATGCAACCATGGACGATGTGAAAGGTTTTTTCAAAAAACATTATTGTCCAAGTAATGCTATTATTTGCATTGCAGGTAATTTTGAGTTATCTGAAATAAAAACACTTGTAGAAAAATGGTTTGGCGATATTCCGAGTGGTATAAAACCTGCTCGTCTATTACCACAAGAACCTAAACAAACCATAAAAAAAGAAAAAACAATTGAACGTAATGTTCCTTCTGATGCATTTTATTTTGCATTCAAAATGCCTGAAAGAAAATCGTTGGAATATTATATAGTTGATGTTCTTTCAGACGCATTAGGTAGAGATAAATCTTCTCGATTGTACACGCAAGTTCAGAAAGAACAAAAATTAGTAACCGAAATAAACGCTTATATCTCAGGCTCATTGGATAATGGATTACTAGTCATTGAAGGTAAATTATCAGAGGGTAAAACATTTAACGAAGTTGAATCAGCTATTTGGAAGGTTTTAAACGAAATTAAAAGCCAAAAATTATCCGACAATGAACTACATCGCTTGAAAAACAAAATCCGTACCGCGAAAGAATTTCAAGAGCAAGGATTACTAAACAGAACGATGAATCTATGTTATTTTGAATTATTAGGGGATGCAAATGGGATCAATGAGGAAGCTTTACTCTATGAAAATATTGAAGCAAAACACATACAAACAATTGCAAACGAAATTCTCCAAGAAAGTAATTGTACATTATTAAAAGTAAAAGCCATTTAACATGATAGATAGATCATTACAACCAACACTTTCACCAATTACAAAAATCAACTTTGTTGAACCTACCATTATTGATCTAAACGAGTTTTCTAAACTCTATTGGATGAAAGAAGTTCTTGACGAAACTACGCGCATCGAATTGCATTTTAATGCTGGGTCTATTCGCAGTATAGAAAAAATAGCAGGAAGTGTAAATAGTTTATTGTTTTCTGGTACAGCAACAAAAACGAGCACACAAATTCATGAAGAATTAGACACACTTGGAGCATTTATCGATCAAGAATTAGGACAAGAAGTGGCGATAGTTTCTTTGTATTGTTTGAGAAAAAACGCAAAAGATGCGATAGATATATTGTTTGATGCTATACAAAATGTAGCTTTCCATTCTCATGAAGTAGAAGACAATGTTCGAGAAAAAAAACAACAGTATTTGATTTCAAGTGAAAAAGTAAGCATTCTTGCAAGACGTGAGTTTCAAAAACAACTATTTGCAAATTCACCTAATTATGCGCGACAAATAGAATTAAAAGATTACGACAATATCACTGTAGAAGGATTGAAAAAATTTCACCAAGAATATTATTTACAGGGATTATTAAAAGTTGTACTTGTTGGAAATATGGAGCAAAACTTTGTAAGTCATTTACATGAAAAATTAATCCCTTTAGCAATTCAATATAATCCATCATACGAAAAACAATTCATCAATAAAAAAGGTATTTTTCATATCGAAAAAACCGATGCTGTTCAAACTGCTATCCGAATAGGAATGCCATTATTCAATAAAAGCCATCAAGACTTTATCGATTTTCAAATCCTTCAAACAATTTTAGGTGATTATTTTGGTAGTCGATTGATGTCTAATATTCGTGAAGACAAAGGTTATACTTATGGAATAGGAAGTGGACTTTCTGAAGCAAATCAAACTGGTTATTTTATCATCGCAACCGAAGTAGGAAAAGAATTTGTTTCTCCAACCTTACATGAAATAAAAGTAGAGATTGAACGTTTAAGTAATGAATTAGTTGGTGAAGAAGAATTAACACTCGTAAAAAACTATGTACTCGGACAATTGTTAAAACATGCCGATGGACCAAATGCAATGATGGATTTATTTATGGCAGTTCAACTACAAGGTAAGGGATTTGAATTTTACGATGCATTTATTGAGCGTGTTAATTCTATTACTTCAAATGATTTACAAACCATTGCAAATAAATATTTAAATTGGAACAATCTAACCATCATCACTGCGGGTTCAAGTAACTAAATTTAAAATTGGTGCTCAAAAGAATATTCATAGCGTTATCATGTTTTTTGACATTTCAGGTCATCATCGCTCAAGAACATAAATCTCTGCGAGGATGCGCTTTAGATGGCCCAACAGCTACATGTACAAAAATTGAATCAAATGGAGACTTAACGTTAACATGGAGTAAACCAACAGATCCAAATGGAGTATTTGTCCGATATGAAGTTTATCGCATAGGTACAAAAGGTGTTTTTATTTCTATCCCTACGTTTATTAACAATAATAAAACTACCGTTAATACTGTTTTTGCGACAAGTGAATTTTACATCGGTATAGTATCGCTTTGTGGAGGAGTAGAAGTCATCAATTATGGAGATACTGTAAAAGCAATCGACTTAAAATTAAGTAATTTATCTGATGGTCGTGCGGGTTTAATATGGGATTCACCTTCAATAAGCCTGAAGAAGTATTTTCATATCGAACGAGAGCATCCCATCTACGGTTGGAGCGAAAGAGACACGGTCAAACCAAGTATTCACAACTATTTTGACACCATTGATGTATGTTCAGCATTCCTGAATTATCGAATCACAATGCATCAAGAAGGATGTGTTTCTTACTCAAATATCACAGGGGATAATTTTAAAGATGTCATTCCGCCTATTATCCCAATCATAAAATCAATTTCATTCGATACACTTCAAAAAGGTGTTACCCTGAAATGGTATAAAAATCCTGCTAGAGATGTCCAAGGTTATTTATTGAAAATAGGTTACGATGGCTCCCCTCTTGCCTTTTTAGATAGTGTAGAATCAAACAATTATAGCAAGCCTATAGCATACAATTTACCAAATGCTTCTATTAATGCCGCCATCACATTTAGTATTTCAGCATATGATTCTTGCTTATCCTCCAGTCCTCCAAATAATCAATTATCAGGAAATTCACAACCACATACAAGCTATAATTTAAAATATAGTTACGACTTATGTCATAGAGCAATCAATTTAAATTGGACAAAATATATAGGTTGGAATGACATAATCAAGTATAAAATTTACTATAAAATAAATAATGGATTTTGGAAATTACTTGATTCTACGTTGAATCAAAGTTATAATGACACATTAATCGGTTTTAAAAATTATTCTTTTATCATTGAAGCTATTAGTAGCGATAGTGTAAAAGCATTTTCTAACCCTATTACTTTTTTCACCAAAGCACCTACTCTACCGTTATATAATTACACCAAAGTGGCGAATGTGAATGAGAAATATATCCTCATAATACACGAAGTTGATAAAGTCGGTGGAGTGTCAAAAATTATTTTAGAAAAAAAAAACAAATCGGGTGTTTTTCAAGAAATTCAGACTAAGAATGTAACCTCATCGATTCTTCAATTTAAGGATTCAACAGTAAACACATCATTTGAAAGTTACACCTATAGAACTCGTATTATAGATAGTTGTGGAAATAAAACTTCTTATGGAAATGAAGTTACAAGCATCCTTTTAAAAATGGATAATAAACAAAGTGATCACACCACATTGGAGAACACTATTTCCTGGTCACCCTATATTGGATTCAATGGTAGTATTTTAAATTATGCGGTTTATAGAAAATTAAATGGCGTTTTTGATTCAACACCTATTGCATTATTACCTAATTCACAGCTATCTTATTCTGATAATTTATTAAACTTGAAAGACTTTAATGGTCAAGTATGCTATTATGTTTCAGCTATAGAATCAGATAATGTTTACAAACAGCCTGCTATCGCAAATTCGAATATTATTTGTACAACCTTTGAACCACTCATATTTGTCCCAAATGCATTTACACCACAGGGTAAAAATCCAATTTTTTATCCCGTTATATCTATGTTTGAACCCAAAGAATATAGTTTAACAATTATGAATCGATGGGGTCAACCTGTCTTTAGAAGTATTGATTATAAAATTGGTTGGGATGGAATGTTTGGAAACGAAATGTCACCTAACGGGAACTATATGTATGTCATTCGTTATCTTGATGGCGACAATAAAGAATATATAGAACATGGTTTTGTTACACTAATCTTTTAATATGAATACAAACAAACTCTTATTTTATTTAAAAACAATTGCCATTCTAGAAGGTATAAGTTATCTTCTTTTTGGGATTACAGTACCTCTTAAAAAAGTGTATGGTTATCATTTACCGAACAAAATAGTTGGAATGTCGCATGGTATTTTATTTATCGTATATATATTGTTAGTTTTTATAAATTCAAGAAAGCAAAATTGGTCCTTTAAAACACAAATGTTTTTATACTTAGCATCCGTTATACCATTTGGGACATTTATAGCCGAAAAAAAGATATTAAATTATGAGCATCGAAACTAGAAAACGTGTAGAGGTGTGTTTCACACCTAGCGGTTATGAATACTTCAAAAAAGATTTTGAAATCGTAGTTGTGATTGATGTATTAAGAGCAACATCGGCAATTTGTGCTGCTTTTGAAAATGGTGTGAATTCAATTATCCCCGTTCCATCAATTGAAGAAGCTTGGGAATACAAAAAGAAAGGTTTCCTGGCAGGTGCAGAACGAAAAGGACAAATAGTAGAAGGGTTTGACTTTGGTAATTCTCCATTTAGTTATATGAATCCTGAATTCAAAGGAAAAGATATAGTACTTACAACAACCAATGGAACAAAATCATTAGATGTTGCCAAAGATGCAGAAATAGTACTTGTTGCTTCTTTTTTAAATCTAAATGCAATATGTCAATGGATAGTAGAACAACCTAAAGATGTGGTCTGTTTATGTTCAGGATGGCAAGATAATTTTAATTTAGAAGATACTATTTGTGCTGGTGCAATTGTTGATCAATTAACAAACACTGGAAATTATTATTCTACTGAAGATTCGTCCATTGCAGCAAAATATTTATTCCAATCCGCTAAAAAAAGTCATTTAGGTTTTATTAAATCGAGCTCACATCGAAGAAGACTCAAAAAATTGAATTTGAATAAAGATGTGCATTATTGTTTAACTCCAAATCAAACTTCTGTAATTCCAATCTTAAAAAATGGGAAATTGGTTAAACTCTAAATTCTATTTTCTGCCGATGTCAATAGTTACTACTATTGGCCTGATGAGTAACATACTTCCGTGGGGATTTTATGGCCACAAAAAAATAAATCGTCAAGCAGTATTTTCATTACCCCCTTCCCTTTTTCCGTTTTATAAAGAACATTTAAACTATATTACAGAACATGCTGTAGATCCTGACAAAAGAAGATATATTGTTTCTACCGAAGGTCCTTGTCATTTTATTGATCTCGATCAATATGAAAACCCTTTCGATAGCATTCCACATTCCTGGAACAAAGCGATTGCAAAATTCACTGAAGATAGCTTGCGTAAACATGGAATCGTTCCTTGGCATATTTACCTCACTAAGTTAAATCTTCAAAAAGCGTTTGAAGAAAAAAATATAGAGAAAATAATAAAATACTCCGCAGATATAGGTCATTATATTGGTGATGCGCATGTACCACTACATACGACACACAATTACAACGGACAATTTACTAACCAAAAAGGAATTCATGGTCTATGGGAAAGTAGATTGGTAGAACTATACTCAGAAGACTACAATTATTTTGTCGGTAAGGCAAGCTACATTTCAAATATGCAAAATGAAATTTGGAAAGTACTGAAAGAATCTCATGTTGCATTAGATTCAGTATTTAAATTTGAAGCTCAAATTACAGCCAAAAATGAATTTCCTAAATACAGTTTCGAACAGCGTGGAGCAACAACTGTACGCGTTTATTCTCGTGAGTTTTCTCTCGAATACCACCGAAGATTAAATAAAATGGTAGAAAGAAGATTAACCTCATCTATACGAATGACAGCAAGTGTATGGTTTACTGCCTGGGTAGATGCTGGACAACCTGATCTATCAGCAATTTTAAACCATAAACCTTCCAAAGATTTTATAAAAGAAATGGAAGCGTTAGAAAAGAAACATACTCAACATCAACATATGGGTCGAGATTGTGACTAAAAAAAGGCTACCTCGATTGAAGTAGCCTTTCTAGAATTAATAATCTAACTGTTATTTGGTAATTGCAGCAAAATTTTCATTTGTTGCGAATTTTAAAAATTCTCTATCTTTTTTCATTTTTGCTTTAAAAGAAGCATCTTTAGCAATTGAAGCTTGTAATGCTTTAACAGTTTCATCCACTTTATCTTGGTGTGCATAAGCAATAGCTTTCAAGTACAAACCTTGAGCCGAATTAGCATCTGCAGATGCATTAATAGTTGCAATAGCACCGTCAAAATCTTTATTTAATACCTGAGCTAATGCTTTATTAAACGTCTTATTATCACCAAAGTTAGATACCGCATTTGGATAATTCCCTTGAACAATACTAATAATACCTTTATTATAATTTCCTTCAGCACCAGCACCACTTGATTTCTCTAATAATTCTTTTGCTTTTTTGAAATCACCTTTCGCTCCAGCAACTGCAGCTAAATTGTTTTTTGATACACCATTATCTTTCACAGACAATGCTTTTTCAAATTTAGATTCTGCTTCAGCCACTTTTCCTTGTGTGAATAATAAAACACCTTCGTTATTGTATGCTCTATAATCCGTAGGATATAATTTCTCACAAGCTGCATAAATTAATGCTTTTTCAGCTAAATCTTTTTGTAAAGATGCTGCATATAACAATTCCTCTACTCCTAATTTTTCTGGATTCGTTTTAGCAATAATTACATACAATTCATCTGAATGTCCTGTAGTCTCATAGGTTACCTTAATTTCAGCACGACGTAATTTTGGGAAAATCGATTTTTCTAAATAAGTAAATGTTTTTGCCATATTGCGCATTTCCGTTTCACGTTGAATAGGATCTTTATACATTTCCAATACACGAATCACTAATTGTTTCTCATCTTGATCCATCGCTGATTTTTCTAACTCAACCTTAAATCCTTCGTAATCCTCACCACGACCTAACAAAGTATAAATTTCTTTTGAAGCAGATTCGTTTTTAGCATTTTTAGCTAATAACAATGCTGTTGTTTTACCTGTGTTCGCACGATCTGTAGAAAGTGTATTGTTTTTATTTTCCTCTCCCTCAGGTGAAGCATAACCAACAATTTGAATCGACTTGATTTTAATTTTAGAATTATTTTGAGCATCTGCTAACCATTTCTCAAATGATTTTAAAGACTCTTTATCTAATTCACCTGATTGTAAATCTGACTTTCCTTTCAAGTAATTAATTTGTGCAGTGTAAACCTCCTCACGAACATTTACATGTTTGTCTTTTTCAGAAGCAACTTTAAAATCTTTATTCACCAATAATGGTGTGATAATTGTACCTTCTGCAATTTTTTTAGTTGGAGTCATCATTTTTTCAACCCCCCCTTTCATTACACGTCCAGAAACAGTCAATTCTGCTGTCTCCATATCTGGTTTGTAAGCAATCACATCTTCATAAGTAACAACTCCACCTGGCTTGTACAAAATTGTTGTCCCATTACCAGTTGATTTCTCACCCATTACCAATACTGAATTTAAAGCATTGTTACCCAACATTGGTGTAATTTCAACAGAAGCTTTCTTATTTAATCCTTTTTGAGGAAATGTTACATCCACTTTCACACGAACACTATCTCCATGCATTTCAAGCGGACTAGGAGTTACCGTATAATTTACATCTTTAATTAAGCTACAACTTGCAACAAGCGAACCAGCAATTGTAAACATTGCTAAACTTTTGATACTTGGATTTTTCATTCTCAATTTATGATTCTTTATTTACTAAACACAATTTTAACTAAATTGTTTCTTCAACAATTCAGTTATAAAAAACTAAAATACTATTTTTTTTAATACAGAAGTATCTGAACATTCATTTAATAGTTCTGTGGTTGTCTTATCAACACTTAAATCGATAAAATTTGGCGCAATTTCGACTAAAGGTTCTAATACAAATCTCCGCTTATAAATATGTGGATGTGGAATGATTAATTCATTTACTTCTAAACACTTATCACTATAATATAAGATATCTAAATCGATTAATCGATCAGAGTAAGCAACCAACGTTTTTTCTTTTCTACCTAAAGTAGATTCAATTAATTTTAATCCTAATAACAAGTCAAGTGGTGATAAATTCGTTAATATTTCTAAAACTCCATTTATAAAAAGCTCGTTAGATTCATATCCCCAAGGTTCAGATTCATAAAAGGATGATTGAGAAACGACTTCTCCTAAATTAAAATTAATCAGTCGAATAGCGTCTTTAATACTTGTAAATTTATCTCCTAAATTCGCTCCAAAACCAATAAAAACTTGCTCCATAAATCTATGATTTATTAAATGATACGTACTTTACAATACGGGGTTACACATTTTCAAAATCGTTATGTACATTTGTTGTAAATTATATATTATGACTGAAAAAAGAATTTCTTTTTGGAAAATATTTTGGCCTGCTTTCACTGCTATCATAGTTGCATCAGTAGTTTATTTATTAATCTTTTTCGGGATCATTGGCGGTATCATCGCAAGTGTGAGAGATGAAGATTCAGATGAAAATTCTTCTAATACAATTCTCCATATGACTTTAGAAGGTGAAATCGCAGAAAACAGCTCTTCTAAACTTAACCCTTCTTCGTTTTCCGTAGATAAAAAAATTGGCTTAAGTGATATATTGTTTGGATTGGAAAAAGCAGAAACTGACAAAAACATCAAAGGATTGTACTTGGAGTTGAGTGATATTAATTGTGGAATATCATCAGCTCGAGAAATCAGACGAGCGCTATCTAAATTTCAAAAATCAGGAAAATTTGTTATTGCATACACTAGTGGAGAAATGGTTTCCCAAAAACAATTATATCTTACTACTGCAATAAAAGAAAGTTATGGTTTTCCTGGAACAATGGTTGAGTTTCTCGGTTTAGGAACTGAACCAATGTTTTTTAAAAACACACTTGATTTATTAGGGGTTGAAATGCAAGTAATTAGAGGTAGAAGCAACGATTTCAAAAGTGCAGTAGAACCTTATTTATTCTCCAGAATGTCTGACTCAAGTCGATTACAAACATCCCAATTATTAAATAACATTTGGAAAGAGGTACGATGTGAAATATCAAAAGATATTCAAACAGATACGGCAACGCTTAGTAAAATTGCAAACAATGCATTGGTTACTTCGGTGGAAGAAGGAGTGAATTATCATTTTTTCAAAGCAGCTAAATATAAAGATGAAATATTGGACCTACTTACTAAAAAAGTAAATATTGAATCTTCTGATGATTTAGACCTCGTACCTTTCGAAAAATACGCTCGTAAAAATTTCTACAACCAACAAATCAGTAACAACTTATCAAAACCAAATGTAGCTATCATTTTAGCTGAAGGAGGAATCTCTGTAGATGGAGACGAACTTACATCTGACAATATTGCAAAATACATTCGTGAAGCAAGAATAGATGACAACATTAAAACCATCGTGTTACGTGTCAACAGCCCAGGAGGAAGCGCACTTGCAAGTGATATTATTTGGAGAGAAGTCGTATTAGCGAATAAATCCAAAAAAGTAGTAGTTTCAATGGGTGATGTTGCTGCTTCTGGAGGCTATTACATTTCTACAGCTGCTTCACACATTTTTGCTGAACCAACGACCATTACTGGTTCTATCGGTGTTTTTGGAATCATTCCATATACTGGTAAATTTTTTCAAGACAAATTAGGAATTACATTTGACAAAGTGACTACTAATAAACATGCATCTCTTTCGCTAAATCATAAATTAACTCAAGAAGAATTAATACTTATTCAAAAACAAGTTGATAAAATTTACACTGACTTTTTAAGTAAAGTAGCTGAAGGCAGAAAAATGAAGCCTGAACTCGTACATCGTTATGCACGTGGTAGAGTTTGGACTGGAAGTGAAGCTAAAAAAATTGGTTTAGTAGATGATTTAGGAGGCTTAAATGATGCTATAACCTACGCAGCCCAACAAGCAAAAATAAACAAAGTAATTCCGCGTTATTGGCCAGAAAAAAAATTAGAGCCAATGGAAGAAATATTAAATCAATTAGAAGATATTAAAGAAGGAAAAAATGCAAGCTCAATTACTACTTCTAAAATTCCAGCAAGTATTCAAAAATATTATACCGAACTAATCAAATTAGAAAGCATGCAAGGTATTCAAATGCGCATGCCTTTTAATCTAGAAATACATTAGAAATCATAAATATGCTTACAAACGTAGATTTAAAAGAATATACAACCTTTGGCGTTTCTGCACTTGCAAAACAATTTGCCACGTTTTCTAATGAAGACGAAGCAAGAGCATTGTCAAAAAACAACACTGAAGAATTGCTAATTTTAGGTGGAGGTAGCAATTTATTATTGACTCAAGATTTTAATGGCTTAGTACTAAAAAATGAAATAACAGGAATTAGGTGTGTCGAACAAAATGACACCTCTGTATTGCTAAAAGTTGGCGCTGGAGAAGTATGGCATGATTTCGTTCTATACACCATTGAAAAAGGTTATTATGGCATTGAAAATATGTCCCTTATTCCAGGAAGTGTTGGAGCAAGTCCAATGCAAAACATTGGAGCTTATGGTGTCGAAATCAAAGATGTCTTCGAAAAATTAGATGCACTAGAAATTGAAACAGGAGAAGTACATACTTTTTCTAATGAAGCTTGTGCTTTTGGCTATAGAGAAAGTGTTTTTAAACGGGCTTTGAAAGGTAAATACATCATCACTTATGTATATTTTCGTCTTTCTTTAATTAAAAATTTAAGCACACACTACGGAGCAATCGAATATGAATTAAACAAACAAGGTATCACTTCACCAACAAGTAAAGATGTTAGTGATGCTGTAATATTCATTCGTTCAAGTAAATTACCGAATCCAAAAGATCTAGGAAATGCTGGAAGTTTTTTCAAAAATCCAATTGTTCCAATTGAAACTTATAACAAAATCAAAGCGACTTATCAAGAAGCTCCCTCCTACCCTGTTAGCGAAACTACAGTAAAAGTTCCTGCCGGTTGGTTAATTGAGACTGCTGGATGGAAAGGCAAACAAATGGGAGCTTGTGGAGTGCACAAAAACCAAGCATTGGTATTGGTAAATTACGGAGATGCAACCGGAAATGAAATCTACGAGCTTTCTACCGCTATCATTAAAGATGTTAACCAAAAGTTTGGGGTGACACTTGAACGTGAAGTAAATATTATCTAATGGAATTGCAACGCTATTCAATAGAACTGGCCTACAATGGTCGTGACTATTTTGGTTGGCAAATTCAACCCAAACAAAAAAGCGTTCAAGAAACCATTGAAATAGCACTTTCTAAATTATTTGATGCAAAAAAAATAGATATTGTAGGCTGTGGAAGAACTGACACAGGTGTTCATGCTAAACACTACATAGCACATGTAGATTTACCTTTGAAATGGGATGAAGAGGTATTAACCTATAAACTGAATCGAATTTTACCTGATTCAATTGTTATATATAATATTCAAAAAAAAGAATCAAATTTTCATGCACGTTTCAATGCAAAAGCACGTACATATCGATATTTCATACATACCCAAAAAGATCCATTTATAAATGGAGCAAGTCTACATTTCACTAAGGACTTGAATTTAGATAAAATGAATGAAGCTGGATTGTTTTTAATAGGAAAAAAAGACTTTACCTCATTCTCAAAATTACACACGGATGTTTTCACGAATATTTGTACAATATATCATGCAGAATGGACACGCGTAAATGAGCATGAAATCTTTTTTGAAATTACAGCTGATCGTTTTTTACGCAACATGGTTCGCGCAATTGTTGGTACTCTACTTGAAGTTGGAGAAGAAAAAATAACACCAAATGATGTTGTAACAATAATTGCTAAAAATGACCGTGGTGAAGCAAAAATGTCTGTCCCTGCTCATGGTTTATTTCTTTGGAAAATAGAATATTAACACTTTTATAAACTTTAAAATTTGATTATTAGCAAAATTATACCTTTATTTATGGTTAATTTTAGTGAGTATTTCACAAAAAATCAATTAGATAAATGAGGAAATGAAAAATTTTGCACTTGTAATTGTTCTATCTTTTTTAAGTCTTTGTAGTTTCTCTCAGACTGCAATGGATTTCTATAATACTGGAAATGACAAATTAGATCAAAAAGATTTTACAGGCGCACTTGAAGCTTTTACGAAAGCAATTTCAATAGACGATACTAAATCCAATTTTTTTATGAATCGTGGTATTGTAAAATCAGAAATTGGAGATTATCGTTCTGCCATTGAAGATTTTAGTAAATCTGTCGAATTAGATACTGCAAACAAATTAGCTTTTTTCAATCGCGGTAACACTCAACATATGTTACGTAATTACGCTGGGTCAATCGAAGATTTTGATAAAGCAATCGCACTTGATACAACTTTTATTCCAGCGTTTTTTAATCGTGCACAAGCTGAAGCAGAAATCGGAAACTATAGAGACGCAATAGAAGATTATGAAAAATGCATCGTAATTGATCCCGCTTATGAAAAGGCTTTTAGAAATAAAGGAACTTTATACATGAAATTAAAGAAATACGAATTTGCCGTAGAAGATTTTACATATGCAGTTCAACTCATCCCAAATGATCCTAATGCACATTATAACCGAGCATTAGCATATGTAGAATTAGGAAACATCCGTGCTGCATTAATTGACCTCAACAAGGTAATTGAACTAGACCCTAAACATATTTACGCTTACTTTCATCGAGCAAATATCAAATACAAATTAAACGACAAAACAGACGCTATCTCAGATTACAATCATATTATTTCAATTGACCCGACCTTTGAAGATGCTTTGATTGCTCGTGCTGACATCAAAAAAGAATTAAAAAATTATACAGAAGCTATTGATGATTATAATAATGTACTATTACAAGATACTTCTATTTTAGAAATTTACTTAAGTCGTGGTGATGCTTTCATGCGAAGTGGTGACAATAAAGCTGCAAATCATGACTTTTTGTATGTTCTAAAAAATGACACTTCCAATTCTACAGCTGCTTATTTCATGGGGGTTTTAAAATTTGAAATGAATGAATTACAAGAATCTATTAATTATATGAACAAGGCAATCACACTTGATTCAAACAATGCACAAGCTTATGTGGGACGTGGTAATACAAATCATGCCATGCGGAATTTTATTGGGTCTATCGAAGATTATTCCAAAGCGATTGAACTTAATCCTACAAACCTAGAAGCTTATAAAAACAGAGCAACTACTCGTTCGGAACTAGGAGATTACCGCTCGGCAATTTTGGATAATGTCAAAGCAATTCAACTCGATTCAACCAATATCGACTTATATTTGAACAATGCAAATCTAAAAATGGCATTAGAAAAATTTGCAGAAGCTGTAACCGACTTAGATAAAGTCATAGCATTAGAATCAACCAATCCTATCTACTACATGAAACGTGCTGAAGCCAAACTCAAATCAAACGACAAATCAGGAGCGTGTAAAGATTGGCATACTGCAGTTTATCTAGGATATCAAGAAGCAGTACAAAAGGTTTTGGATAATTGCAATTAAACTTATAAATTAATTACCATATCTACTCAACTGGAAATGTCTTGCTGCGGCATCACAACATAAAATTCTACAATAATACAATCTCCTCAAATACTAAATCGTAATCTGCAAACATTCCTTTTTCAGGTTTTTTAGTAAAAATACCATACATCGAAGAACCACTTCCAGACATCGAAGAATAAATTGCACCA
>CANCJF010000040.1 GCA_947378245.1 Bacteroidota bacterium | reverse complement strand
AATTCAAATAATGAATTAAAAAAAATTGATGTAAATGGAAATGCTCAAACAATATATTTCCCCGAAGAAATATTGAAAAAAGATACAATAATTGAGATTCAACGAAAAGGGATGTCTCGATTATATTCTAGTGATATCAAAATATATGTTGATAGTAATGAATTTTCAAAAGTTGTATACCTAGATCAAGCAGATGGTGTTTTTTATCCCATGGAGAAAATCAATAAAGAGGAGCAATTTATTGTTGGTTACAGTTGGAATCCTATTTTACGTCCAAAAAACAAAAAAGATTTGTTTCCAACTATTCTTGAACAATCCAAAAAGGTGATGAAACCCATCAAAAAGAGTAAGCGGAAATGATTTTAATATATTTATTTTAATATACGTAGGTAGTATCTGCTTTTACCTTCAAGCAGTAAAATCACAAATTATTTTCTACAAAATCAATCAACGAATGAATTACCTTAATATGAATTTCTTGAGCTCTATCTGCAAATTCTGAATAAGGAGCACGTATTTCAACATCACAAAGTTCTGCCATATTCCCCCCAGTTTTACCAGTAAGTCCAATCACTTTCATGTTTTTTTCTTTCGCTATTTGAATAGCATTTAAAACATTTGTAGAATTCCCTGACGTAGAAATACCTACAAGAACATCACCTTCTTTACCAAAAGCCTCTAAGTAACGTGAGAAAACAAAGTCATAGCCATAATCATTAGAAACACATGACATATGACTCACATCTGAAATAGCTATTGCTGGTATGGCTTTTCGATTTCCTCGATAACGACCAGTCAATTCCTCCGCAAAATGCATTGCGTCACACATTGAACCACCATTGCCACAAGAAATTATTTTCCCTCCAATACTTAAACTATCAACTAAAATTTCACCTGCTTGTTGAATTTTTAAAAAATTTTCTTCTGTAGAAAATTGAGCAAGAATATGTGCTGCTTCTGTAAAATGAGATGCGATCGAATTAGACTTCATATGGTTGATTTTTATCAAAAATAATTATTTCAAGTTGATTAATCACTTTTCCTGCAAACTTAGTATATTTGAGGAACATATAAGGACATTTTATACGAATATGAAAACTACCAAATACATTTTACTTAGTATTATTTTAACCAGTTTTTCTCATTTTTTTGCACAAACAAATGACTGCTTAAAAAAAATGGAATACTTGTTTAACAAAAGGGGAAGTTACCCGATTGAAAACGGAATTCATTACCATGTAATCGTTTCATACACTAAACCTGCTGGAAATGTTTGTTATAATGGAAAAGTAATCGTTGAAAATGGAACAATTACTAAAATATTTACAGAATTAGAGGATGGTACTTTTGAAGAGTTAACCAAAAAATTTACAAATAGTAAAAACGAGGCTCCCAAATTAGAAAATGGAATTTCAGAGTTAATTGTTACAGAAACAGGAATTAAAATTCACATCATTTTTGTTGACAAAATAAAACCAAAAGCAAAATCATATAAAGAAGCTGAAATACCTGACGATCTTTAGATAAAAGCAGAAATGGATTAATTTGAAACTAAATTTAATTCTCTTCTCTAGATTTATACATATATTTTCTAAATACTTTCCCGAGGGTAACAACTAGTAATACTAATGCGCCTGCACCAAATGTTCTACCAATAAGGTCCCCGTTATTAGCATAAAATGTTCTTTCTTGATTGCGCTTCAACGTTCCTCGTAAACTGGTTTCTTTCCACCAAGATGTTTCTGATAAAATATCTCCACGTTGATTGATAAAACAAGAAATACCTGTGTTTGCAGAACGAGCGACAGACTTTCTGTTTTCGATTGCACGTAATTGAGAAAACGCACGATGTTGTTTGTACCCAGGAGTATTTCCCCACCAACCATCATTTGTAATTACAAATAATAATTCAGCACCTTTATGACATTGTTCAGCAACAAAACTTCCATATAATGATTCATAACAAACAATAGGAGCAATGTTAATTCCTTTGGTGTTAAATACTTGGGCGTAATCTTCGATACCTAATGTTCCACTTGCTCCTCCATTATCAATAGATAGTTGTTCTAAAGCAGGAAAAACATTTGAAAAAGGCACTTTTTCAACACCTAATACTAGTTTTGATTTATGTAAAAAACGTGGCTTGTCGTGTTGGTCGATTAACATTGATGAATTATAATGTTCTTCATAACCAGGTCCACCCTCAATTTTTCTAGAAGCGCGAGAATGTTTGTCCTTGAAAAATTTACTCGTAGAAGCACCAATTAATAACGATGAATTATTCCATTTTGCTTTACGCTCCACCAAGTAATGATAATGAATAATGCGTTCAACTTCATCTTCATAAAAGTTAAAAGGTAACGCCGTTTCTGGAGCTAATACAAATTCTGTGTTAGGAGTAATCAATGCATCAGCTAGATCACATACTTTGTCTAATTGATTTTCAACGCTTCCTGTGAATTTCTCATTATAAGGATCAACATTTGGTTGTGTAACAATGATTTCTGTTTTTTTACCGATTTCTTTATAAGAATAATATTGAATAAGGGAATATATTATAGGGAAAATCAAGATTGTTGCTAAAAAAATCAAAAGATTTCGTTGTGTTTGAATTGTTTTTTTCTGAAAATATAAATGTTTTACTAAAAAGAAAATCACAAGATTTACTAATAAAATCCAACAAGTACCCCCTAAAACCCCAGAGATTGAATACCATTGAACAAGTTTTGGACTTGATGCAAATACATTGCCGAAATTTAACCATGGCCATGATAATTCCCATTCATAATGAATGTATTCAAAACCGATCCAAAAGAGTATATAGGCTATATATCCTTCTCGTATTCCAACACGTTTTTTGGTAATATGAAAAAGTTGAAAGACTAAAGCCATAATTAAGGAGTTGAGAACAAAAGCTAAAATTGCTCCTCCAGGACTAGCGTTCCAAATCCACCAAGTAGTTCCAATGTTATAAAGAAAGAAAGTAATATAGCTGTGAATGAAAAGTTTAGAAGATTTATAGTTATTATTAAAAATAGAATCTTCAATAAGTAAAATAGGTACTAGTCCAAGGAATGCTAAAAAAGGAATACTTCCAGTAAATGGAAATGAAAGTATTAGTAGCAATCCTGCTGAAATACTTAACGTAAATCGTTGTTTTTTAGTTAACTGTAACATTTATCTTTCAATTTTATATTGAATAATTAAATTATTTCCTTTTGTAAAAATTAATATTCCATCTGAAGTTTCAGATAGTGATATTAATCCTTGCCCCTCTAAAGCATTAGATGTGATTTTTTTTCCTTTCGTCGTATAAAGATAAATTGAGTTTTCAATGGAATCTATAAATCCAACAACCGAACTTCCATCTTCAAGCGTTAATACTTGATAATCGCAAATGTTTGAACTTGGTAAATCAATAGTTCTAATTATTTTCCCAGCACCATCACAAATGTGGAATTTCTTATCTGTTAGATAAGTAATGTATTGATGTGCTATTCCGGTTAAATTTCTAAGTAAGTCAATTTTTGAGAATGATCCAACAATAGAAGTTTTTCCTGTAAAATCATTACGTACTAATTTTCCTTTTTCAGGGTAGAAGAAGGCTGGGGTATTATCTGTTGCACAAAATACAGTTTGGTTATTCAAAACAGAAAAAGAATTCTTTTTTGATAAATTGTCAAGCTGTATAAGTTGACCTCCGTTTTTACCTGTGATAACTGCAAGGTTTTTATTACCATCTTTAAAAATAAAAGGAATTATATTAGTAGGGGATATCGACAAATTTAAAGATTTCAATCGTTTTCCCTGTCCGTTATATTTGATTAATTTGTTGTTGGAACTGACATAAATTAATTGTTTCCCTTTTTTGGAATCAAAGAATACAGCTTCAGAGCTAGGTGTGTAATCTAATGAAATAGGAAAGCCTTTGTACGAATTTCCTTCAAGATTAATAAGGTATATTTTATGATTGGTGGTAAATAACACTTGTTGATTGCCATTGTTTAGAAGGTCTTGACAAATAGGATTTCCGATAATAGGGCCTTCAAAGGTTTTACTCCAAAGTTTTTTCCCGTTTTTAAGTCCAAAAAAATGACCTTCAGCAAAACATACTTGAATATCATCAGATCCAACAATGTGTTTTATATCTAATTCGGTACTAAAAGTTATTATTTTATCTTTTTCTTGATTTTTTTCTACTCCTGAACTTATAGAAGCATTGTTTTCAATTTTACTTACTGTAATATGTTTGTTATTAGTGATTGTTGTAGTGAATTTTTTTTCATCACTTATAAAACGTTCACAAATTGAAGAAGGTAAGTTTTCGTAAATCGATTTCTTTGCTTTTGGAGTTAATGCAATTGTTCTACCTGTTTCATAATAGGCTAGGACTTGGTTAACAATATCTTTACTTTCAGAAAAAACGACTTTGTCTTCAAGGTATTTAATGTAAAACGAACCACTTTCTTTGACAGGGAAGTTAGTAAATAGCTTAATCCCTGAATATTCACTTTTACTACCAGCTACTAGTTCTTCTTCTTCTGTTTCGTCGTTAAGTAGATCAAAAGGATCAATATTTGGGTTGAAATCAGAGATATAAACCGTTTCTCCATCAATTTCAAATGAAACATACCCTTGGTCACACCACTGATAGAGAAGATCTAGCTTTGTCAGTTTCCCAGTTGCTAAAGCGTATTTTTTAGAAATAAAATGATAATTATTGATACCTTTTGGTAACACAGATGCAAAAAGATCAAAATCATTTACTTTTTCAATTTTTTCAGTGTAGTTAGAACTACTTTGGTATTTTGTAAGCGTTAATGGTTGAAAATAGTAATCTTCACAAACTTTTTCACTCGTGAAATTAAGTATATTACAACTCGCTAATTTATCCCAAACAGGCCATGTAATTTTATCCCAATATTCTTCTTCTATGTTTTGTTTACCAATCATTAAATATTTACCTGAAAATTTCGCTTGAAAACCCCCATCAATGTAATATGTATTGTTGATTTGTTTGATCGTGATGTTTTTGTGACTGAAATATTTTGTGACTAATTGATTATTCCAATTCGTTTTTAATTCAATTGCTACTCGATTACGAATAGAAGAGATAAATAGCCGTTCAGAATAACATTTTTTCGAAACAAGATTAAGGATGAGTTTAGTTTCATTAATTGGGTGTTTAAAATTAATTTGAGAAAGCTTAAATTCATTTAAATTATTTATAATCAGTATTTTTGAGTCTTTCTTATTGAAAATAGTTTCAGGACTTAGTGTGTGTTGATTGTGAACAAGTTGGTAACCGAAAAATAGAATTGTACAAAAGCTAAGAATTCCTGCAAAAATAAAAAAAACACGTCCAAACATAAAATTAAATTAATGTTTAAAAATAAAGAAAATATAGCTATTGAGGAAGAAAAATCGACCTACAAATCTAATTTTGTTTGAAAGGACGCTTTGACATTGAATGTCTTACGGTGAAAGGAAGTTGAACCATGTATTTCTATAGCTCTTCGATGATCGATAGTAGGGTAACCTTTGTTTTTTTTCCAATAATATTCTGGAAATTTTTTGTCTAGATCCTCCATAAAATCATCTCGATAGGTCTTGGCTAAAATTGAAGCTGCTGCTATAGACAAATATTTTGCATCACCTTTTATAATGCAAACGTTTGAAATTTTGTGCTTTTTGAAACGATTACCATCAATCAGTAATAATTCTGGTGTTACCTTTAGTAGATCAACAGCTTGGTGCATTGCTAGGAAACTTGCATTCAAAATATTTATCTCGTCAATTTTTTGATGGTCTACAAAGGAAACAGCATATGCTAATGCTTCTTTTTCTATAATAACACGTAATTCCTTGCGTTTTTTTTCTGAAAGTTGTTTGGAATCATTTAACCATTCATGAGTGAAGCATTGAGGTAAAATAACTGCAGCTGCCACTACAGGACCTGCAAGACAACCTCGTCCGGCTTCATCGCAACCAGCTTCAAGAGTGTTTTCTTGATAATAGGGTAGTAGCATCAAATTAAAATCAAAAAAGCCTTAGATTTCTCTAAGGCTTTCGTTTCTGTGGGAGATGAGGGGCTCGAACCCCCGACCCCCTGCTTGTAAGGCAGGTGCTCTGAACCAACTGAGCTAATCTCCCATTATTCAAACAGCGTTTCTGTTTTGTGTGTGCAAATATAGGTAACTTTTTTATTTCTGCAAGTGATTTGGTGGAAAAATTTTAATAAAATCAGTAATTAAAAAAAAACTACCAGTAATTAATATTGTATCTTCTTTATTTACAGTTTTTTGCGTTAATTTTAAGGTTTCTTCTAAGGAATCAAAAAAATATTTTTTTAATGGAGTATCCATGCTTTTTTCAAATAATTCTTGTTTTGTACAACTACGATTATTCGAAAAAGGTGTAAAATAATAAGTGGCATTACTCGGGAAAATAGGTATAATGTCTTGTAGATTTTTATCCGAGCTTGCACCAAAGACAATATGTAGTTTTCCTTTTTGTATGTTTTTAAGCAATTCAAATGTTTTTTTTAATCCTGCTTCATTATGCGAAACATCAATTATGGTCAATGGGTTTTCTTGAATCACTTGAAAACGCCCAATGAAATTCCGATTTTTAAAAAGATTTTGAATTCCACTTTCTAGTTCTTGATTTGAAACAGAAAATCCAAACTCATTTATTTTTTTCACAACGCATTTAACTGTACGTTCGTTTATTCTTTTGTAATTGTTTGATTCTGTCAATTCTATTTCCTCATAAGCATAATGAATTTCTGAATTGGTATTTTTTGCCTTTTCCTGAAAAATAGACAAAGTCTCAGAATTATATTCACCTATAATTACAGGAATATTCGTTTTTATGATACCTGCTTTTTCAAATGCAATTTTGGTTATAGTATCACCTAACAAATCCGTATGATCCAAACTAATGTTTGTGATTACAGATAAAATCGGGGTAATAATATTGGTTGCATCTAATCGTCCTCCAAGCCCTGTTTCAATAACACATATATCACACTTACTATTCAAAAAGTGATTTAACGCCATTGCAAAAGTAATTTCAAAAAAAGAGGGCGAAAAATTTAAATTGCTTTCAATTATCTTTTTACAGAATAAAATCACTTCGTTCTCGGGTATTAATTGATCGTTAATTGCGATGCGTTCACGAAAATCTATAAGGTGAGGGGAGGTGAAGATTCCTACTTTATAACCTGCTTCCATTAAAATAGATGTAAGCATATTGGAAGTGGATCCTTTACCGTTAGTTCCAGCTATGTGAATACACTTTAACTGACTATGATTAATATCAAGACTTTCACAAAGTTGTTGTATGTTACCTAAATCAGGTTTGTAAGCAGATTTCCCTATGTTTTGATACGAAGGAAATTGTTGAAATAACCAATCAATTGCTTCTGAATAATGCATTTAAGATGCTTTTACGCTAATCGTTATTTTTTGATTTTGTGGTTTTGTACCGGGCATTTTATTAAATCTAACAGATGATTTTACATTAGAAATATATTGATTAATAATACGCGCATCTGTTATGGTGGATTCACCGTTAATGTTGTTTGCTTTAACTACCGAACCTTCGGCATTTATAGTAACCATCAATACTACAATACCTGAATAGTTCGATTCTACAGGTGCAGGATCACTTAAACGTTGACGTGGGTCTCTACGTGTTACACCAGATCCATGTCCATCTCCGCCTTCTCCAGTTCCCGAACCGTTATCTTTTCCAAATGGTCCGTCACCACCCCTTCCAGCACCTTTTTCACCTCCGGATCCTCCGCTACCAAAAGGGTTTGGTGATTTAGCTGTAGAAGTAGATTTATTAGTATTGTTATTGTCAGTATTATGGTTTTCAGATTTTCCTGAGAAAACTTGATTATCCGGATTACTTGTTTGCGTTAGAATTTCCTCAGTTTGTTCCTGAGGATCATCTAGTTTATGATTTGATGCAGTTCCACCTTCCATTCCTGCACTTCCTCCTTCATCAGTTACTTCCACATTTGTACGTTCTACAATAAATTCCTCAATTACCTCATCAGATTTTAAAGGCGGTAAATCTATAGGAAGAGGAGGAGAAATAGTGAACTTAATTAAAATGGTTACAATAATAAATAACAAAATAGAACCAACAGAACTAAATAGCGCAACTTTTCTGTCTTTTTTTGACTCGTTATTATGTATGTCCAAAGTAATCATTTCTCTACAATTGATTTATTTATGCAGTAGCTTTTGTAGCAATAATCATTTTTATATTGTTGTCCAATCCAATTCTAAGAATATCCACTAATTCTTGAACTTGAGAATCGAAAGGGATACGAACAACAACTGAATTATCTCCAAGTTTTTTTGTTTCAGTTAATAAGACGCCTTCAATTTCACTAAAAGCAACTTCTTTTTTATCTACAAAATACTTTTTGTCCTGCGTGATTGTCAAACTTACATGCTGTTTGTTAGTTTTCTCATTTGCTTTTGATTCAGGTAGAGGAACCTTTATCACATTAGGATTCGCTAACGTAGAGATAATTAAGAAAAACAACAACAAGAAGAACATGATGTCACTTAATGCAGAAGTAGCAACCTCTGCATGGAACCTTCTATTTCTCTTAATTGCCATTGCTTGGACGTTGAATTAAGTTGATAAACTCTAAATTCATTTTTTGTACTTGTAATGTGTATTTGTCAATCATTCCAAGTAAGATATGATAGATAGCATAGGCGATAATACCTACCACTAATCCTGATCCAGAACTAATCATTTTCTCATACAAACCTCCAGAAATGTTACCAATAGATACGTTTTCTGTGATGGATATTTTGTAGAAAATTTTAATTACCCCAGAAATAGTACCAATAAACCCTAACGTTGGTGCAACACCCGCAATAAGACCTAAATGACCTAATTTACTTTCCATTTTACCAATCTCAATGTTTACTACTTTTTCCATATTGGATTCTACTTCTCCGATTGGTTTACCAATCGTTAATACACCTTCTTTTAATACACTTCCATAAGCAGAAGCATCACGAGAAACAGTGTCTAAAACTGGATTTAAATTTCCAGCTTGTAAATTTGATTTAATGTCAGATAACAATTGATTATTGTATTTAGACATTCTAGAAATGTATCTAAATTTTTCAACAGCAAAAAAGATGGTGTAACCCAATAAAATTGCAATTGGAATTAAGAAAACTCCACCTTTCATTACAAAATCAAACGCAGAGATTTCTTCTGTTAGTTTAACAGCATTTTCGGATGTAGCTCCAGTAGCTGCAACATCTCCTTGAGAAAAAAGAAAAGTGGTAGTCAAAACACTACCGATGATAAGAAAAGTTTTTTGTGAAATTTTCATAATGAATCGTATTTAAGCGTAAAATTAAACATAGAGAAGCCAACAGAATTTGTAGCCTTCTATTTATATCCACAACAAAATGTTAATTGAAGTGTAAGATTTAACTTTTACTGATTCAAAAGAAAAAATATCGCTCCAGAAATGTATCCAATAAGAGCAAGTAAAGAGATGTTTTTAAAATACCAACCAAAACTAATTTTCTCCATTCCCATAGCGACTACTCCAGCAGCGGAACCAATAATTAAAATACTACCTCCAGTTCCTGCACAATAAGCAATGTAATGCCAAACTGGTGCGTCAATTGAATTTGTAAACATACCAATACTTGCGGCAACTAATGGTACATTGTCTATAATAGAAGAACTTATACCTAATAACGTAACAAATGTATATTCTGGTATAAATGAGCGAATATTTTCACCAAAAGCAAAAATTAAACCCAAAGATTCCATTGCAGCAACAGTCATCAAAATCCCTAAAAAGAATAAAATCGATGGGATTTCAATTTTGGATAATGCTTTTAATGTTGGACCTTGACCATTTGGTGCGTTTTCATCTCCACCAAAAGTTAGTTTGATTTGACGATGACTAAGAATTTCTGCAATGCATGAAAAGATTGCTAAAGAAAGCATCATTCCAATATAGGGAGGCAAATGAGTTATCGTTTTAAAAACTGGAACAAAAACAATGGATATTAATCCCAGGGTTAACATCAAATTGGAATATTTTGCTTGTTTATCAATGTTGGTTCCTACCTTAAATTCTCCTTTAAATGCTGGATGAAAAAATGCAATAATTAATGGCACAAGAATGTTTAATAATGATGGGATACCTAGTAATAAACAAAGTTTTACAGTGGTAACTTTGTTTGCCATCCATAACATGGTAGTAGTGACATCTCCAATTGGTGTCCATGCACCACCAGCATTTGCAGCGATAATAATGAATCCTGAAAACCACATACGGTCTTTAGGTTCAGATATTATTTTTCGTAAAATAGCAATTAATACTATCGTTGCTGTTAAGTTATCGATGATGGAAGACAAAGAAAAAGCTAAGAATGAAATTATCCAAACCAACACAATTTTTCGCTTTGTTTTGATAATGTTTTTGATAGGTGAAAAACCTTCGAAGTGGTCAATCATTTCTACGATTGCCATGGCTCCCATTAGGAAAATTAAAATTTCAGCAGTTTTTCCAAAATGATGAAGTAGCGTTTCTTCAAGAAGGTGGTGTTTGTTAACTAATTCAGATCCCGTGATTAGTTTTGAACTAGAAGGGTCGAACCACGTTGTAATGTTTTGAATATTAAAAGCAATTGCAGTCCAACACAATGCCATCATAAGTAATGCAGGAATTAGTTTATCGATTTTAAGCGAATGCTCCATCGAAATTGCTACATATCCTAAAATGAATGTGAGGACTACAAATACTTCCATGTATGTTTTACACTAACTGCTTTAATGCGATTTCGAAAGCAGTTTTTGCAATGTCTGTTTTGTTTGAATTTGCTTTGTGAGTATTTTCCAACGCAACTTTAATAGTATTACTTATGTCTTCAAAAATTCCTTTGTCTGTAATTGCTTTTAAGTCATTACTCATCAAGTAGGCGAATACACGTGCCATACCACAGTTTGAAATGAAATCAGGAATTACAGCTAGTTTTGAATCTGCATGCTCTGCAATAGGACCAAAGAAAATTTGTGGGTCTGCAAAAGGAACGTTTGCACCTGCAGCAATCACTTCCATTCCAGCATTGATCATTCTGTTTAATTGATCTTCAGTAATTAAACGTGATGCAGCACATGGAATAAATACATCCGCTTTTAAATCCCAAACTTTAGCATTTACTTCTTCGAATGACAATAAATTAGGGTGAACCAATTCGTTACCATTTTTGTTTAAGAATAAATCTTTAATTTCTTCAAATGAGAAACCATTTTCGTTGATTAATCCACCAACACGGTCAATAATACCAACTACGATTGCTCCTTGTTGTGCCAAATAATAAGCTCCAGCAGAACCAACATTTCCCCAACCTTGAACGATTACTTTTTTGCCAGCAACTGAACCACCCCAAATAGAGTAGAAGTGTTTAACTGACTCAGCAACACCATAACCAGTAATCATGTCTGCAACTACATATTTACGATCGATAGAAGGTGTGAAAGTTTCGTCTTCAATTACTTTTAATACACCATTTCTTAATTGACCAATACGGTTAATTTTCTGAGCCTCACGTGGTTGAAAGTGACCATTAAAAACACCTTCTTGTGGATGCCAAACTCCACAGTCTTCAGTCATAGGTATTACTTCGTGAATTTCATCAACATTTAAATCTCCACCAGTACCATAGTAATGTTTCAATAATGGAGTAACTGCAGCATACCATCTTCTTAATACTCCTTCTTTACGTGGGTCTTTTGGATCGAAATTTATTCCAGATTTTGCTCCTCCGATTGCAGGACCAGCAACTGTAAATTTAACCTCCATTGTTTTAGCTAAAGACTCTACTTCTCTTTTATCTAGGCCAGTACGCATTCTTGTACCTCCTCCAGCTGCACCACCACGAAGAGAGTTTATAACTACCCATCCTTCCGCTTCTGTTTCAGCATCTTTCCATTCGAATACGATTTCTGGTCTTTTATTTTCAAATTTTTCTAATAAATCTTTCATTTTTTTATGTTTTGATAGGTTGTTTCGTGGGACAAAAGTAATAAATTTTATCAATCTAAACCTGATATTTCTCAGTTTGGAAGGTGTAAAACTCCACTGCAAGAATTTCTTTGAGCTCCTGTGACATCACTGAGACAATTTTCTTGTTTTGAAAGGTATAAAGCACCTAAAAATCCAAAAACGATAGCTTCTTTAAACTCAATAATTTCAATTGTAGGAATAATTATTTCACCTTCAAAGTAATGTTTTATTCGTTCAATCAAAAATGTGTTTAGTGCGCCACCTCCTGTAATTAACAATTTCAGAATTTTGTTTTTGTTTGCATTTTTTGCAATTTGAATTCCAATATGTTCACAGATAGTAGCTAACTTATTGGGTGTTGAATCTGAGTCTTTGTTTAGGATTGGTATAAATTCTTTATTGATCCATTCCATACCTAATGATTTAGGACCAGGCAATACATAGAAATCTAAAGAGTTTAATTCTGTTAATAATGTTTGATTTACAATACCAATGGAAGCTAATTCTCCACCTTTATCATACGATTTTCCAAGCGTATTCATTAGTAAATTCAATGGGATATTACCTGGACAAATATCGTAAGCTTGAATTTTATTGTTTTGTTTAAATGAAATATTGGATATCCCTCCGATATTTAGAAATCCATCTGCTAAAGAATTAAATAACTGAAAATCACCAACAGGAACTAATGGTGCGCCTTGACCACCTAAAATAACATCTTTCGTTCTAAAATCATTAATCACGGGTAATTGAGTCTTTAATGATAGGGTAGTACCACAACCTATCTGATAGGTGAATCCTTGTCCTGGCTGATGAAAAACAGTATGACCATGAGAAGCAATTGCATCAATTTCATCTGCATTAACGGAATAATCTTTTATAAATTGAAGGATAGCATCTCCAAACAGTTGACCTATTTTTTTATCAAGAAGTAATAATTTTTCTGCAGAGAAAGTCGTTGCTTCTTTGAGTAGTTGAATAATTTCTTCTGGGTAGTTATATGTTTTTCCAAAAACATAATTAAAACTCCATTGATTGATATCTAAAATATAGTTAGTCAATGTAATATCAATTCCATCTAACGAGGTGCCAGACATGATTCCAATAAGTGTATAGTTAGATTTCATATAAATAAGCATTGTTCTTAAATAGAAATACAAATAAACGGATAAAATCAAAAATTATACTCTAAATTTGTTTGTATAAAATAATATCAAGATGAATTTTGAATTAACAGAAGAGCAAATTGCGGTTAGAGATGCTGCAAGAAATTTCGCGCAAAATATTCTTAAACCAGGAGTTATAGAGAGAGATAGAGATCAAAAAGTTGCGTTTGATGAATTGAAACAACTTGGAGAACTTGGATTTATGGGGATGATGGTTGATCCTGCTTATGGAGGTGGAGGAATGGATACTGTGTCTTATGCGCTTGCTATTGAGGAAATATCAAAAGTTGACGCATCTGTTTCAGTATGTTTGTCGGTAAATAATTCATTAGTTTGTTACGGATTAGACAAATACGGAACGGAAGAACAAAAACAAAAATATTTAGTTCCTCTAGCTACTGGTGAAAAAATAGGTGCTTTTTGTTTGTCAGAACCTGAAGCTGGTTCTGATGCAACATCTCAACGTACAACAGCATTTGAAATGGGAGATCATTATCTATTAAATGGAACAAAAAACTGGATTACAAATGGTTCTACAGCTTCAATTTATCTTGTAATAGCACAAACCGATGTAGCAGCAGGACATAAAGGAATTAATGTATTTATTGTTGAGCGAGGAATGGAAGGCTTTATCGTTGGAGCAAAAGAAGATAAAATGGGTATTCGTGGTAGTGATACTCATACTTTATTATTTAATGATGTAAAAGTTCCAAAAGAAAATAGAATTGGTGAAGATGGATTTGGATTTAAATTTGCGATGAAAACCTTGTCGGGAGGTAGAATTGGAATAGCAGCTCAGGCACTAGGAATAGCTGGAGGAGCTTATGAATTAGCTTTAGCCTATTCCAAAGAACGAAAAGCTTTTGGTAAAGAAATATCCCAACACCAAGCAATTGCATTTAAATTAGCAGATATGGCTACTGAAATTGAAGCTGCTCGTATGTTAGTAATGAAGGCTGCTAACGACAAAGATGCAGGTAACAACTACGATCAATCTGGCGCAATGGCTAAACTGTATGCTTCTAAAGTTGCAATGGAACAAACAACTGAAGCTGTTCAAATTCATGGGGGGTATGGCTTTGTGAAGGAATATCACGTAGAGCGTTTAATGCGCGATGCAAAAATTACGCAGATTTATGAAGGAACTTCTGAAGTGCAAAAAATTGTAATTTCAAGAGGTATATTGGCGTAAAAATTCTATTTCAAACAATTAAAAATGGTCACTTTTAATCTAAAAGTGACCGTTTTTAATTATTAATAAAAAAAGAAATTATAAATATTGAACTACAGCTTCTAAACCAATTCCTCTTGATGCTTTTAATAGAATTAATTTATTTTCTATTGGGTTACTTTTTAAACTAGTAATCAATTCTTCTTTGGTTTCAAAGTAGGACACATTCTCTAGAGCACGAAGTTCTTGATAAAAATGTTTTCCAACAAAATAACAAGCTAATTTTTTAATTTCGATTTTAGATATAATCTCTTGATGTTCTATACTAGAAACATCTCCTAATTCAAACATATCACCTAATATTAGTAGTTTGTTAGTGTGTTCCATTGCTTCAAAACTCTCAATAGCATTATTCATACTACTTGGATTAGCATTGTAAGCATCTAAGATCAAGGTGTTTTTTTCTGTTTTTTGTACTTCAGAACGATTATTGGTAGGTTCATATTTACAGATCGCTAAAGATATTTTTTCGTTCTCTACATCAAAGTATTTTCCAATCGATATTGCAGCATTAAAATTTTGAAAATTGTATTTTCCAATCATTTTAGTTTCTAAAACTTCTGAATTGTATTGATTTGAACTCCATTTCATATTTACAAAAGGAGTCATTTTTAATAATTCTGCATGTATTATGGAATTGAAAGCAATTGTAGTGGTGTTTTGGGGTAGTATGGATTGTAGTACTTCGTCTTCACTATTGTAAAAAATAGTCGCTTTATTCTTCTCAGAATACGCATACATTTCTCCTTTAGTACGAATTACTCCTTCATACGAACCGAATCCTTCTAAATGAGCTTTCCCAATATTTGTAATGATACAATGCGTTGGTTCTGCGATCTCGACTAATTCCATAATATCACCTGGTTTATTTGCTCCCATTTCAATAATAGCAATTTCATGAGATGAATTAAGTTGAAGTAATGTTAATGGAACACCGATATGATTATTCAGATTGCCTTTTGTGGCTAGAACGTTATATTTTTGTTGTAACACATGACAAATTAATTCTTTACTTGTCGTTTTTCCATTCGTACCTGTGATTCCAATGATTGGAATTGAAAATTTATTTCGATGATGATTTGCTAATTGTTGTAAGTAGAGTAGGGCGTTCTCAACGAAAAATATGGTAGTATTATTTTCGTATCCAATTTCGTCACAAATCACATATTTTGCTCCTTCATTTATTGCATGATTTGCAAATGTATTGCCATTAAAATTAGCCCCCTTTAAACAGATAAATAAACAAGCTTTTTGGATATTTCTTGTATCTGTACAAATCCCTGTTGTTTCGTAAAATAGTTCAAAATTCATAATTTCTTGGCATAAAAAAACCCACCTTATAGATGGGTTTTAGTTTTAAAATTGTTGGTTTATTTACCTTGTTTTCTTGCTTTCGCATTAGCTTCTTGAGATTGTAAGCTCATAGAGCTTCCTAATCTATCCATTGCGCAACGGAAACCTAAAGTAGATAATGATTGATCTTCATCCAAGTACCTTCTCGTACCCCCACCTAACCAATATGCTCTATCTCTCCAAGATCCTCCTTTGAATACACGAGATTTGTCTGAGACTAACGTAGTTGGCCATGACACAGTAGTTTTTGCTTCTTCAGAATAACCTTTTTTAATCTCGGAACCATCTAAGGCAAATTGTTCATGTTGACTTTGATACATAATTAGATTTGGATCACGTGTCGCTTGATTGATTGCATTTTTACGACTGTTGTTATCATAGTAAATTGAGCTTTCAATATCGCCATCCATGTAATCAACATAGTCGTCACGTCTGTAATTTAATCTACCAATATTTTCTTCTTCTGTTACTGTTCTGTATTTTAATTTACCTGGTGTATTTAATACATAAGCACCAAAACCATCTCTTAACAATGTGATAACTTCGAAATCATATTCTTGTTCTGGTCCTTTACGTAAACTTTCACCAAAGATTTCACCAAAGATTTTAGTTTGAACATGATTAGATGCTTCAATGTCGTACTTGTCATTTTTTAATTTGATAGCTACATCCAGCTCAGCACTAATTCTTTTTATTAAGCCTAGCTCGACAGTATCTTTTTCACTATTATGTGATAGATAAATTGGATCAGGTGCATAACCTGTTTTAACTGGGTTACGTGATTCGTTTCTTTTCATGATACCTGTAGGTAATGCAGAATCTGAAATATCATGCATTTTTGCAGCAATTCTTTGGTAGCGTACACGTTCAAATTCATTTAAATATTCTTTCATACCATGAACATCATACATGATTTGTCCATTTTTAGCAGCAACTACTCCTTCATTATTTAACACTTTTGTTGTGAAAACATTACCTCTGAATGGTCTAAATTCATCAAAATCTTCTGATGACAAAGGTCTGTATACATCCATTACCCATTCTGAAACATTTCCTGCCATATTGTATAAACCAAAATCATTTGGCCAATAATCGTCTACACGACCTGTACAATCATATCCATCGTTTAAATGACCAGAAACTCCCATGAAATCTCCTTTACCTCTTACAAAGTTAGCACGTATTACACCTCTAAATTCTTCACCATCATTTCTAACCCAGTGTCCATTCCATGGATAAATTCTTCTTTCTGTATAATTTTCTTGTCCAACATCTAAGTTCCCAACCATTCCATAAGATGCAAATTCCCACTCTGCTTCAGTTGGGAGACGATATCTTGGTAAAAGGAAACCGTCTTCCATTTTAACTTTTCGAGTTCCTTCTGTATTACTTGGATTTAAATCTGGTACTGTAGCACCTCCCTCATGTTGTCCAGATAAATATGCTTCTGTATTGAATGTGTTTTCTCCTGTTGCTTCTACATTGAAACCATCTAATATTCCTTCACGAACTAAAATATACTCATTTACTCTATCTGTTCTCCATTTACAATAATCTGACGCTTGTAACCAAGATACTCCAACAACTGGGTAATCTCTATATGCTGGATGTCTTAGGTAATAGTCAACAAACTTTTCATTAAATCCAAGTGGTGATCTCCAACAAAGTGTGTCAGGTAAAGCATTCTTATATACCATAGGGAATTCAGCACCATATGCTCTTCCAATCCAATATAAGTATTCTACCCAGTGAAAATTTGTAACTTCAGTTTGGTCCATATAAAAAGTAGATACTGAGACTCTTGCAGTACGATTATTCCAATCATACATAACATCTTGTTCAGATTTACCCATTGTAAATGTTCCTCCTTCTATAAAAACTAATCCAGGACCAGTTTCTTGTTCAAAGTTTGTTGAACGTTCGAATCCTCCATTTTCAGGTTCGTTATAATCCCAACTTGTGGCATTAGATGATTCTTTAGCACAAGATTGCATCAATGCTACTGTTAGAATAGATAAGGTGATTAAATGATAAAGTTTCATGATTTATTTGTTTTAATCATTAGTTTATATTACAAATATATAGTGTTTAACGTAAAATTTAAAAAAAGTTACATTTTTAATTTTTTTTTAGAATGATGGACATGATAAATTTCTAAACGCGGTAGGTTTTTCTCCACAACTTAAATTGAATCCCATTGATACTTCATGTGAACCATAGGATGTTCCGTTATTCAAACTTGAAACAGTAATATCATAACTATATCCAATTTTAAAAGATTTTGTTTGTACTCCAAGAGAAAGTATAAAAGCATCTTTATTTCTAAACCAAGCACCAAATGTTAAGTTACCATGTTTTACATAAGTACCTATATTCATCTCCATAAATCCTTGTTGGTACTGAAAAATGATGTTTGGCATTAATGTAGTTGATTTCATTCCTCTACTTCCTTTTGTCAAGGTAATAATAGCACCTGCGTGAGCAGTAATTCTCATTTTTTGAGGTGATTTACCATTGGTGATCATTGATTCATTTGGTTGGTCAATGTTGTGAAGAGCAATACCTGTGTAAAAGTTTTTTGAAAACCCTACAACACCAATGGAAGTGTTGAAAAATTGATGATTAGCATTTTTTATTTGTTCTCCAGTATTCAAAATAAATCCTTTTCTTGGATCTATCATGTCTCCAAAGGTAAGTTTTGTGATGTCTAAACTTTTTTGAAAATAGGCCGCTCTTGCCCCAAACAACATGGTGAATTTTCTATTTACTTTTAAATGGTATGAATAAATTAAACCTATCATTGATGTATTTATTGTCCCTCTCCCTTGTTGGTCATAAGTAGCTAGTAGACCTAATCCTCCTTTAATGTTTTTCACATATTTATCATAAGAAGCACTATATGTTACATAATTACCTGAAAGGTTTGGCCATTCATTTCGATAATTCATACTTACCCTTGGGCATTTATTTGAACCTGCGAAAGCTGGGTTCAAATATAATGGATTGGCATAAAACTGTGTAAATGTAGGGTCTTGAGCATATACATCCTGAAGACATAAAAACAAGAAACACAAGGTATATAGGCACTTAATCTTTTTCATCCAATCTCAAATTAATGACCACTTATTAGATATTTTTATTGCAATTAGCTGACAATAATAGTAATTTTTTTTTTAATAACAGTCCCCTTGATTACTTATTTATACTTTTTTTAATTATTATTCGTTTTAATTTTAGAAATCTTTAAGAGTTGATTAAGTTTGTCTAATTACATTTCTAAATCGTATGATTTATAAGTTTTTTTTAGTTTTTTTTAGTTTTTTTACAGTTTTTTTA